>CAYGUN010000087.1:0-9631 GCA_964353025.1 uncultured Bacteriovoracaceae bacterium | reverse complement strand
TTACCTTGTCTGGTGACAAAAGTTTTGCCTGAGCTTGATACAGCTTGAACTTTAACGAGCTCAAAGGCAAAGCATAGATTAGTTGTGATGAATATAATGAACAAAAACCTCATCTTATGATTTTATCATGCAAGAGACTTTTCTCAATAAAAGATTGTCCGCTTTAATTACTCGGATTTAAGGGTAGGTAACTTCCATATAGCATCTGAAGCCAATATCTTCTCTAATATCTAGCGTTCCATTAAAGGTTGTGGCTTCCATATGGTAGCGGCCAGCTGAATTTCCGCCAGTTGCGAAGCTTCCTCCACCACTAATATGTCCAGTTTCACCAGCGTCAGCATTAATAAGGTCAGCACTAATAATAATAGAATCACTATGCAATTTAGTTGGACTAAAATTCCCCGCTGCCGTTCCTATAGTTGAAGAGGTTAAAGCAACCTCTTCAGCATCAAGTGGAAGACCAACTGGGAGTAGAAATTTTGTCGCATCATTAAGTTTATTTGCAATGACAAAAGTATTGAGTACAGCATCACAAACATCATCAGCAGGGGAGCTATCAGAGCATGGCCCTGTCGCTCCATCAAAGTTAAAGTCATGTGCACCAACACCGTTTCCATTAATTGTTGTGGTACACGTGTCATCCGCAGAACAAGTTAGATCACCTTGCATCCACTCGGATACGTTACCAATAATGTCTTGAATTCCATAGCGAGAGATACACTCTGCAGAGGCGTCTGAGCCAGTTCTCAAAGCTCTTGACAGAGACGATGCACTAGCAATTGCAGGCAAAGAGTCTGCAAAAGAAGAAGTCGGAACTTCTTGGTCCACAAAAGATATTCCATCAGCATCATAAGTATTACATTTCGAAGACGTACTCATGGAACTTCCACTTTCATAATTATTGATATTGGTATCAGAAATAGTATCATCCCAAGATGCTAAGGCATTATAGATAAACTTAGTGGGCAGTGCGAGAGTTCCAGGTGTTGCCCCGGTAAAAGAAGGAGCTGTCATGTTGGTACAATAAGCACTTGCTTGGTCGCGGCTAATATTTGTAATCGGTGGGTTATAAATATAAGTAGGAGCTAAACTGTTACCAGCTAAATCAGTTGCCATTGTTGCTGCGTTGAGAGCTGTCCAAGTGGCCGCTGCTGTTTGAACATAACAAACAGATGTATCTCTATTGTAGTACATGGCCCCATTTGAAACATCATAGGCTTCAACATTGGGATCTTTTGTTCCAATACATCCACTGGCTGTACAATTTGGAGCAGCACTATAATTACATCCAGCCTCGTAACTCATAACAATAAGGTCATTTACTTGTTTAGCGTAGTAAACACTGCCACCAATATCAGTCGAATCAGGACCAATATAAGAGCAACCAAAATCTTGGGTTGGCACTGGAGTTTTCCCCATCTTAGTACAGTTTTCTTGATTGATTATCCAACGGTGAACAAAAGACCAATTTGATTGAGGATATAAAACTCTTGCAACTGCGTAGGATTCGGATACATCCATAGGTAGACTATTAGCAGCGGCAACAGGTCGTACTTTATAAAGATAGACTTGCCCTTCTGTCAAGTCATTGGTTGCATTGTCATCAATGTCTGTATAGTATTTTTGGGAAGAAACAATATTAGCAATTGGCGTTGCTGTAATATCTAGAGTCCCATTATCTCCGATCATATCACCATCATTATCGATATCACGATAAATATTCCATGAAGCCACACTTGTTCCACCTGCAACTGTCATTGTATTCCATTCAAGATAAACATAACCTTCACCATAGCTGATAGTCGTGAGATCCTTTGTTTGATAATGACCTTGGGCCACAATATTGGCCCATCCACCATGAAGTGCGGAGTAAGGATTAATAGTAATATTAAAAGTTTCAGTAGAAGTTGTTGTTGAATCATTAGCTTCAACGGTAATGGTTACAGTTCCGGTTTGGCCTACAACAGGTGAGATGGCCAAATTTAATGGAGTATCAGCTGAGTCATTGGCCCCACCGGCATCAAATGTATTGGTAAAGGCATCATCAGTATCCGCGGTATACGCACCGAAGTCTCTGGTTGTAACTGTAATATTGGCTTCTGGTAATAAAAGTGGGTTATCAACGGAGGTCACAGTGACTCTAATTGTGAGTTGTTGGTTATCTTCCGAAGTACCGTCTCCTTCATCTAGAGTAAGGTCTAAAGAGATAACTGATACACCTTCATTAAATTCCTGGTTGGCAAGATCTGTAATGACTGGAGGGTCATCAATTTCATTAACGGTAATATCCCCAGTGGCAAAATTAGTAGGAGTCGTATCATCAGAACATTTCCCTGAAGTATCACAAACTCTATAAGTAAATTGGGCCACCCCTGCATATCCAACAATAGGATCGAACACACAATCTAAGTCACTGGTCTTCGTCCCAGTTGAAACACCGCTGGAGTCTAAATCCATACAGTCGCGAAGAAGACCTTCAGTTCCTGTATTTGGAGCTGTTATAATTTCATAAGTTAAAGTCGAGGCTGCATCTTCTTCATCAGAACCCGCTGCAGCAGAGAAAGATAAAACAGGGTCACTAATAAGTTTTTTCTCATCCATTGGGCCGATGGCCTGAGCAACATATGAAGCAAAGATAGGTTCGTCATCAACGTTAGTAAAAGTAATATTAACTGTAATCGCAGCAGAGCAATTATTTCCTGCAGTGGTTTCACAAGCTCTATAGGTGAAGGTATCGTAGCCGCCTGTAACGCTAACAGTACTTGGTAGATAGTCACAATCTAGATCAGTTGTTGCTGCAACAACGGTGCTAGAGGCATCTCTATCCATACAATCTCTAATTTCACCAGATGGCGCTGTCACAATTTCATAGACAACAGTATTCACACTTTCAGGATCTGTCGCTGCTCTTAAGGCCCCACTATTTAGTGACCCTTGAATTCCATTCTCAGCGAACGAGTTCGCTGCTACTTGTGTGGTAGTGGCTGCAAATACAGGAGGATTATCAGTCGCTGTAACATTTACTGTAAAGTAGATGGTATTTGTATCTTGAAAATCATCTATAATTAGTGAGAAGCTAATGTCATCAGCAGCAGCTAATGCTCCCGATGGTAACACCACAGAAGTAGATAAGTTATATAAATCAGCCGAATTCGTACTATCTTGAAAATTAAAAGCAGATGATCCTGATCCTGAATAAATATTATAAGTATGAGTAAAGTCTGATGTTGCTAGTCCCGAGGCATTTGTCCCTGCAATAGCAGAAACTGAAACTCTCATAGATTGGGCATCTTCATCCGTATAACCACCCTCATCAGCATTTAAGACAATGGTAAATGTGTCACCCTCACTAACGTTATAAATATAAGGGTCAACACTTGTCCCTGTTCCTGAGGCAATGACTGAAGTCACAGTATCAACAGTCACAACAGGTACATCATTAGTTGCCTGCATTGAAATAGTAACTGTCGCTGTTGTTTGTGAATTAATGATTCCATCATTTACAGTGTAAGTGAATGAATCAGTACCAGCAAAATCATTATCTGTTGGAGTATAACGACAGGAAAGATCTGGTTGAGTTCCATCAGGAGATTTATTCATACAAAGAGAGAGAGTCCCGTAAGAGGGCCCGGAAGTAACTATATAAGTTAATCCATCACCATCATTATCTGTACCAGCAGTCACTGTAAAGTCTTTGTAGAAAGGAGCTGAAGCAGACTCAGAAACAAGGATAAGCTCATCCCCATAAGGAAAAGGAGCACTATTCGATAGGAGTGCATCAGAGACACATTTTCTAAAAGACGTATCAAAAGATTGCCCGTCAGGACATTCAAGCTGATCTTGTTCTTTGGGTAAACACCCACTTAAAATAAGTGCCACAATAACAATGTGAATGTTTGTTAATAATTTAATTGCTCTCATCTCCATAAACGACATATTCCTATGTTTCGTCATATTTTTATCGACATAAATTATTGTTATCTTGAGAAATGCTAAATTTTTTCTCCAATAATTTATAAATCTTATCTCAGGACTATTATTGCATTGTTTTAGTCACATATTCTAAGTTGTTGATTTCTTGAGGTAAAATGAGGTATTTTAATGATTTGAGTGGAGGGAGTTGCCATATATTTTTGTCAATAAAATGGTAATACAACGTTATTTCAGTAATTTATCTGTCCTGTATCATGACTTAATGATCTTAATGAGTTATAGATCTATAAGAGGTGATTTAAATCACAGGAGGGTCAACATGTTCAATTTTTTTGCTGCTAAAGACGAAAAATCTCAGAAAAATGATTCAGGAAAAGTTGTATCCTTTCTCAATCAAAAAGGTGGAGTCGGCAAGACCACTATGGCCTTTAATACGGCTCGTGCCTTAAGTGAAAAGGGACATAAGGTTCTATGCATTGATATGGACCCTCAAGCAAACCTATCTCTACTTTTTGGCATTCAAGACCCACAATACAATATTCAACACCTTTTAATAAATAGCTTGAGAGAACTTAAGGCCATACATACTCCAGTTATGACAACAGAAGTGATCCAAACTGTTAATTGGGGAGAGACAAAGATTGATATTATCCCTGCAGGCCAAGAGCTTTCTGGTTTTGAACTCTCGGTTGCAGGAATCAATGCTCCAAGACAACTCATACTCAATAGATTTATTGAAAAAAATCATCTTAAAGATCATTATGATTTCATAGTGATGGATGGCCCTCCAACATTGGGGCTTATTGTTGTGAATATTCTTTGCTCCTCGGATGGACTCTTAATTCCTTTTCAACCAGATCAATTTTCAAGAAGTGGGCTACACAATTTTCACCAAGTCTTAGACGACATAACTGATATGGGGATAACTCGAACTCCACAGATTATTGGTTATATACCTAACTTAGTTGAAGGAAGAAGAAAGCAGGCCAGTGCTGATTTTGAACTTATTAAGTCTGAATTAAAAAAGGGTCCTCTCTTTGAAGCCTTTGCTAACAAAGTTCAGCTGGTAAAATCATCGGCCAATAAGAAAACAGTTTTTGATTATAAATCGAAAGAATTCAAACCTCTTCAAGAAAGGTTTCTGGAATTAGCAGATAATATAGGAGAGCAATTACATGAACAATAAAGCGAAAAATCCTCTCTATGTTGTGAAAGATGATGGTAAGGGTAAAGTTATTGAAGAGGCCCGCGACTTAATTGATATGATTATTAAGAAGTTTAATCTAAATCCTATTATTGAATTCCTCAATCAATTGTTTGTTATGCTTATCCAAAGTATTGAAAACTACCCAACTTTTATGGCCATTAAAGAGGCCATTGATAATTGGCTAGATCAGCTTCAGGCCATGCTTGGGCAGGGCAAGGAAGCTTAATCGATAAAGTCACTTTGCTCTAAATCAGAGAAGTCTCTGTTTTCTTCTTGAAATCTTTCTTTTTCAACAGCAGCGGCTTCTGTTTCAATAGTGTCTTCTACATAAGGATCTCTATCTTCCACAGGTTCTACTTCGGCCCTTTGTGCGTCTGCCACAGCATCAAGAATATCTTGATCATCTACAGGAGCTGTTGGTCTTTTCTCATAAGCATCACGCTCTTGGTAACTTTCTTCCATATAATCAAGCTCTTCTGCTAGTTCAGAGTCGTAATCATCGGTTATGGCAAAACTAGAGAGGCCAGTTAAAATTAAAAATAACGGTAATAGACGTTTCACTTTTGTTCCTTTATTTTAAGGTCTAAACAATTAGGTTTATAACGCAGCGAGCCTTTTGTGACAAGTAGTCCTGTAAATATAACTGATCTTAGGCTAAGTGCCTATAATTATGAACTTCCTGAGGAGCTTATAGCGACTCGCCCTGCTCATAAAAGGGATCATTCAAGACTGCTCGTTTATAATGCTCAAAATGGAGAAGCCCATCACTGCTTGTTCAATGAATTGCCTAACCATCTACCTATAAACTCTACTCTTGTTTTGAACAATTCAAAGGTTTTTCCCTGTAGGTTAATAGGGCAAAAAAGCTCTGGAGGGAAGTTTGAAATTTTCTTTCTCTCTCTGGTTGTGAATGAGAAAAATGAGTATCAAGTTTTAATCAAAAGTAATTCTAAGAAAAAAGTAGGCGACGTTTTTGAGATCGAAGATCTGAAGGTAGAGGTTCGATCTAATGAAGGGACTTATTTTTTAGTGGGTATTAATTTCTCTCACAATGAATTAGTAAACTTCCTGGAGGCCCATGCAAAAACTCCTATCCCTCCTTATATTCGAAACTCTGAATCAGATGAGAAGGACAAATCAGATTATCAAACAATATATGCCCAAGAAACAGGCTCTGTCGCAGCTCCAACTGCGGGCCTGCATTTTACAGAAGATGTGTTTAAGCAGTTAGATTCAAAGTCAATCAATCGCGCTTTTGTTACTTTGCATGTTGGTGCTGGAACATTTCAACCTGTAAAAGTTGAAGATATCCAAGAGCATAAAATGCATTCGGAGTTTTTTAGTATTGAAAAAAAACAGTTAAAAGAAATTCAGGCTTCAGAAAACCTTTTCGCTGTTGGGACAACATCTCTAAGAGTATTGGAGAGTTGTTGGGATGGAGAAAAAGTCGCCTTTGAGGGAACGGGTCTCAAGCAAACAGATATTTTTCTTCACCCTGGGAAAAAAGTGAATTCAATTAAAGGGCTTATAACCAATTTTCATTTACCGAAATCTTCTTTGATCATGCTGGTGAGTACTCTTATCGGTAGGGAGAAGACTCTTGAGTTATATAGGGTCGCGATTGAAAATAAGTACCGTTTTTTCTCCTATGGAGATGCGATGCTAATTTTACTTTAATACGATCTTGACATGCGATGCATCAAAGTGTTTGATAGGCTTAACTATTTTGGTGAAACGATGTTTACGTTAGAGAATAAAGACAAAGAAGCTAGGGCCGGATATTTTCAGACAATTCATGGAAAAGTGGAAACTCCTGTTTTTATGCCAGTAGGGACAAGAGGGACTATTAAGTCTCTCACCATGGATGATATGGAAGAAATGGGTGCCCAAATTATTTTAGGAAATACCTATCACCTTTATCTAAGACCTGGGCATGAACTTATTGCAAATCAAGGTGGTCTTCATAAATTTACAACTTGGAAAAAACCTATATTGACTGACTCAGGAGGCTTTCAAGTCTTCTCTCTTTCTGAAATGAATAAAGTCACAGAAGAAGGGGTTTTGTTTCAGTCACATATTGATGGCTCAAGACATATGCTCTCGCCTGAAAGGTCAATGGAGATTCAAAAGGGGCTAGGTAGTGATATCGTGATGGCCTTTGATGAGTGTCCAGCACTACCGGCCACAAAAGAAACTTTAAAAACAAGTATGGATCTTACTCTTCGTTGGGCCAAAAGATGTAAAGAGTACGAACTTGATTCTCACCAGAATTTATTTGGAATTGTTCAAGGAGGTCTTCACCATGACTTGCGGCTTGAATGCTTACAAAGATTAGAAGAGCTCGATTTTCCAGGGTATGCCTTAGGTGGATTATCAGTGGGAGAGAAAAATGAAGAGATTGTCAGCTTTTGCACAGACTTTGTTCCTAAAATGCCAGAGCACAAACCTCGCTATTTAATGGGAGTTGGCAAGCCACTAGATATTTTAAATGGGATTAAAGCAGGGCTTGATATGTTTGATTGTGTTCTTCCCACTCGTAATGCTCGCAATGGCCAGGTGATGACCAAGTATGGGCCATTAAATATTAAAAAAGAGCGTTTTAAAGAAGATAGCAGTCCACTTGATCCAGATTGCTCTTGCAAGGTGTGTAAGCGCTACTCTAGAAGCTATATAAGGCATCTCTCAAACGTAGGAGAATATACTGCAGGGCAGTTAATGACCTACCACAACCTTCACTTTTATATTCAAATGGTTAAATCAGCTCGTAAGGCCATTTTAGAGAATCAGTTTGACGATTATTACCGAACATTTTATA
The DNA here is from genome assembly GCA_964353025.1 of uncultured Bacteriovoracaceae bacterium. Taxonomy (GTDB): domain Bacteria; phylum Bdellovibrionota; class Bacteriovoracia; order Bacteriovoracales; family Bacteriovoracaceae; genus CALFYV01. The sequence continues at coordinate 1,676 of CAYGUN010000087.1, read as the reverse complement.
ACCAGTACAGCAGTGCAAAATGGAACTAACTTTAAAGGATGTGAATATGAATTTTTTAATTTCAAACGCGTACGCTCAAGAAGCAGCAGCAACACCAAATGGCTTTGCCTCTTTCATGCCATTTGTTCTTATTTTTCTCGTTATGTATTTTCTTATGATCAGACCTCAAAAGAAAAAATTAGAACAAGAACAAAATATGATTAAGGCCCTTAAAAAAGGTGATGAAGTTTTTACTAAGTCAGGCCTATTAGGAAAAATTGCAGGGATGACAGATAGAGTTATTACTCTTGAAATCTCTGATGATGTGAAAATTAAAATCTTAAGAACTCAAGTTGGTGGCCTAGCAGCAACTATTTTTGAGCCAGCTAAGAAATAAAGCAACGCATAAAGTGGGAAACTAAATGTTTGGATTAGGTTTTGGCGAAATTATACTTATTCTCTTTATTGCGCTCCTTTTTATAGGGCCAAAAAAGCTACCGGAGCTTGCAAGAAGTCTTGGTAAAGGGCTTAAAGAGTTTAAAAAGGCCACAAATGAATTTACGCAGCAGGTTTCCCACGAAACTTCTGAGCCAGTGGACACTCCTCAGGTCAAAGACTCAGAATCTCCTAGTTAAAAACTTCCTCTTCTTCTCTCGCCAAGTGGTTAATCTTTCATTATGATAGATTGATATTTATTTAACTCAAATAAAGGTATTTCTTATGAATAAGAGTTTCTTTCGGCGTTTTGCACTTCTTGCAATCCTAACGGCTGTTTCCATTTACGCACTAGTTCCTACATTTATGAATTTAAAAGAAGATAGTTCTTATCCTCATAAACAAAAGATTAACCTTGGACTTGATTTGCAAGGTGGTCTCTATATGGTTCTGGGGATTGACTTCAACAAAGTTTATGAAGATGAGATTAAGAATTACTCACAGCAAGTGATAAATGTTCTCAAGGACATTCAAATTCAAGCCACTGTAGGTGAGTTGGATATAAAAGATAAAACTGATCCTAAGCATACGATTGTTTTGGCAGATGTCACTCAAGTTGAGCAGGCCAAATCCAAAGTAAAAGATTATTTCAGCACTCTTTTGAGACTTACAGCAGAGAATGGGACCACTTTAGAGTATGGTCTGCATAAAAACTTCCAAAATGATGTAGAAAAAAATGCTGTATCAAAATCCATTGAAGTTATCAGAAATAGAATTGATGAATTTGGTGTTACTGAGCCAGAGATTGTCTCTCAGGGTAGTGATCGAATCATTGTCCAGCTTCCTGGTGTTGATGATATTGAAAGAGCAAAAGAATTAATTGGGAAAACTGCTAAACTAGAGTTTCGTTTAGTAAATGAAGAGGTTTCTCAAGATCAAGTTCAAGCCTGGTACCAAAAAGTAGTAACCGAAGGGCTTGTGTATAAGAAAGGAACTCGTTTTTCTGACTATGTAAAAGAGGTCAATGATAAACTGAGTAAGGATATCCCAAAAGGTTCAACCATTTTATTTAGTAAGATAAGTTCTCCTGCCACTGAAGATGTGGTTCTTGCTCCTTATCTTGTCAAAAATGATATCCCACTAACTGGTGATAGCCTTCAAGATGCACGTGCCACAATCGATCAGCAAAATAATCGCCCTATTGTCTCATTTGAATTGAAATCTTCTGGTGCAAAAATAATGGAAGATTTAAGTTCAAATAA
>CAYGUN010000086.1:0-9684 GCA_964353025.1 uncultured Bacteriovoracaceae bacterium | reverse complement strand
AAAATGGCGGAGAACATGGGATTTGAACCCACGAATGGCTTTCACCATTACACGCTTTCCAAGCGTGCGCCTTAAACCACTCGGCCAATTCTCCGCATTTACTTGAAGTCTTTATTTACCTATTTTTCTTGATTGTGAAAAGATCTACTCTGCAAACTTATTATATTGCCCACGGCGTAATTTAAAAAAATCTGAAAGAAGCTTGGATGTCTCAAAATGCATCACACCGCCAATGACTTCTATTTCATGGTTAAGCTTGGCGTTTTGATGGATATTAAGCCCACAGCTAATAGCGCCCCCTTTAGGATCATAGGCACCAAAGACAAGTTTCTTGATACGAGATTGAATAATGGCCCCCATACACATGGAGCAGGGCTCAAGAGTCACAACAAGTGTGTGGTCTCCTAAGCGCCAATCATTCTTTTTTTTGCATGCTTCTTGGATGGCAAGAATCTCAGCATGGCCACAAGGATTATGGGTTTTTTCTTTCATATTATGAGCACTTGCTACCAGTTTACCCACATCATCTAGAACAACCGCACCAACCGGAACTTCATCCAATTGATAGGCCTTTTCTGCTTCTTTTAAGGCGCTGCCCATATTCCAAATCAAACTATTCATTCTCAACTTCTTTTTTAAACTTACGACGAATCCGCCCACGACTTTTAACTTTCCAAAATCTTCTAAAGCGGTGATATAACCTTTTATCCTCTTCTGAGTCAAAAAGAAATTTTACTCCATAGCTAATTCCTCTTCCGGGGCATGTTTCTCTTTTGCTCACAACTTCTGTTTCAAATAAAATATCTTCATCCAAAAACTCTGTCTTAAAAGAAATTTTCTCACCAATTGTGACTTCTTGAAAAAGAACTATGCATCCAGCTTCACGCCTTAAATCTGTAAGTCGACCGTTGACTTCTTTTTCATTTAAAGAAGCCCGAATTTTAATATCATCTCTAATTCTAAAATCATATTCCCACCACTTTAGCCTCGGATAAAATATAGGTGAAGACATTATATAGGCTTCTATTGCGAGTACTATTCCGCACAATGTATAAAGCAATGTGTAAGGTTGTGAAATCGAGTTATAAGAGTAAGATTCCAATAGGAAATAACAAAAGAAAATGAGTAAAAGTGTCCAAAATGTATAGTACAGCTCTTTCAATGCTATAAACATAAAACGATAACCTGTTGCCATAAAAATAATTTTAAAAATTGAAAATAATGAAAAAGATCGTACGCCTGATAGGTATTCCATAAAGAGCGCAAAAAAGCATAAAAACATATGGATATATTGAAGCATAATTGCTTTATCGTATTCTTGCGTAAATCTAAATTGTGGAAAAAGGGCCCTCATAATAATATTTTAACTGGTATTAAGATTAATTAGAAGTGGCGCAACCGGTACGATTCGAACGTACGACCTCCTGATTCGTAGTCAGGTGCTCTATCCAGCTAAGCTACGGCTGCGTTTAAAAATGAAGCCCCACAATAAACTAAATAAAACAGTTTTTCAACGAAAACACACAAGTGAAATCAAGCACTTAACTTTATTTTAAGCAGAGCAATTCACTCCTTATCTCGTTTAACTTGAAAAACAGGAATGGAATGTATACAAACCTCTTGGGTTTAATTTAAAAGGAAATTTCAATGAAATTATCAGTTGTCCTCTTTGTCTGCTTATTAATTTCAAAATCATTTGGCTGGGGACTCACAGGACATCGAATCGTTGGAGAAATTGCTCAAAGACATCTTAAAAAATCTACTGCCCGAAAGTTAAAAAAAATCATGGAAACAGAGACCTTGGCCGTTGCCTCTAATTGGCCAGATGAAATCAAAAGTGATCCTAAACTTAGCCATTCAGGCGACTGGCATTATGTCTCTATTCCAGATGGTCAAGATTACTCAAAAAGAGTTGCCCCTGAAAAAGATGTCATTATGACAATTGAAGAACAGACTCAAATTTTAAAAGATCAAAATTCAACTCAAATAGAAAAGAGAAATGCCATCGCATGGCTCGTGCACTTAATAGGAGATCTTCATCAACCTCTTCATGCTGGACGTGCTGAAGATAGAGGTGGAAATGATATAAAACTCAACTGGTTTGGAGAAGCGACGAACCTTCACCGAATTTGGGACTCCAATATGATTGATTCTGAGAAAATGTCTTTCAAAGACTACTCTGATGTTATTGACACTTCTTCCAGAAAACAAATTAAGGAAATTCAAGAAGCGACACTTATGGACATGGTTAATGAAGGTGTCGCCTTAAGGGCCCAGGTCTATGAAAACGTATCAACGAACAAATACTGGGAATACAATTACAAGTTTCATAACTTAAAAACACTTAACAGCAGACTTTACAAGGGCGGCTACCGACTTGCTAAGTGGCTTGAAGATGCTCTAAAATAAGTCATGCAAAAATATATTGATATATTATTAGAAAATCCCACAGGGGCAAAACTCAAACTTGCCTCTTTTGTTTTTGCCCAAGCAATTCCTTTTAATATTCCTCACGGGTTTAGCTTTCAAAAAATTTCAGCTGAAGAAATTAAAATGAAAATGGACTATATTAGAAAAAATAAAAACCACCTGGGTGGCATGCATGCCTGCGCCATTGCAACCTTAGGTGAGTACTGCGCTGGAGTCTTACTACTTAAAAATTTTGGAACTCAAAAATACAGATACATACTCTCAGATTTAAATATTAAATATCACTATCAAGGAAGAATGGATTTACTTGGTAGTGCAAAAATTGAAACAACTAAAATTGAAGAGCTCAAACAAGCTCTCACTAACCAAGATACTATCAGCCAAGAAGTTATCACCGAAGTCCACGATACCAAGGCAAACCACGTGGCCACCATCACCTCAACTTGGCAGCTTAAGTCATGGGATAAGGTCAAAACCAAGTAATTGGCAACAAAGCTTGGCACAAATTCTCAATAAAATCCTATTACCCCTTTTTAAACAATTTTTATTTTTAACTTTCCCCTATAAAATTAACTAGTTAGATTGACTGTAATTTTCCGACTTTCTCACTCAGAAACCCCTTAAAATAGGGTCATGGAAAAGAGATTAATGCCCGATAAAACATTGATGAAATGGTTTGTCCCAACACTATTATTTCTTGTTTTATTTGGTTGTAGTTCAAAACCTACAGACACTGAGTTTAAACTCAGTATTGGAAACCAAATTATTGGTGGATCAGCGGCTCAAGGTGGATTAGCAATCTGGGCACATAATACTACTAGTGGTCAAAAATTTGCTCATACTTTTATGGGTGTTGGTTCAAGTGTTGATGTTCCCTACCCTCCTGGAAATTATAATTTTTCAATTGTTGCATGGGACGGAGATGGAAACCTTGATGGAGATGTAGCCGATGCCAATGAACCTATGGCCCTGATGGGTGAAGCTGTTTGCAGTACAATCGGAGGCATTTCAGTTGGCGGTTCTTCAATGACTTTAAATGTGAACTTATCAAATGCAAACTGTGATAATCAAACTTTAAGTGCAGCTCCTGGTATTCCAGTTGCCGGTCCCCTTGGTGCTAATGACTATGAAAATGGCCTTATAGGCAAAGCTGTTTACGGAACAACACCAAAAAAGTTTAATAACCCCAAATTTAACTTCTGCAAAGATTTCTATGCAAACGCAAGTGGAATAGACGTTAACAACCTCGCTCCTTGCGTTAACTCAGAAAATAGTCAAATAAATGTTAAAATAACCTTAATGAATATGGCCCCAGGGGGAGGACCAACTCCTGGAATTCAATCAAGATGTTTTATTGGAGGAGGCACAGGGATTACAATTCTAGGAGACGCTAACGGGTATTTAAATATTCCATGGGGATCTCTAAATACTCCTGTACTTACCAAAGTCGAACTTTTCACTAATGAAACTTCTAACGACTGTGATGATACTAATGAACCGCTAGTATTTAACGATGGGCCACCTCCTTATATGCTCTTTTATTTTCAAGATGGAATTGGACATCCTTCACCTGATGCTCCAGAAATTTTATATACAGGTACAAATGGAGATGCTCAGAGAGACTTGTTAATTGCTTTTAATGGTATGGGTGCAGGAAAATCAGTTTTTCGTGATGAAATCCCTTATACTCAATGTAATGGAAATGATTGTGCAACTGATTCAACAAATACATATGTTGCTAGCATGCAAAAAAATGCCTCTGCCTTTGATAATGGAACTGCAGTTATTCCTGCAGAGGCATACGTGCCCGATGCAACAGCTGTAACAGCATGTAGTATTGCCACGCAACCAGCTGTAGACTTAACACTTGTAGCGACCTGGAACAATGCGGATGATATTTGTGAAATAACAGTTTCAGGCTCTCACATAAATGGCACAAACTCAGAAGATATTGGCACCGACTTTAACTTCTTTGTTCAGTTTACCGACGGTGCTACTAATCCGATTACCCCCAGCTTAAAAGTTTATGTTATGCAAGGATCCCCTCCATCAAATTTTTATTCAGCACAAAAAATCAAGGGAGCAGTTTGGGACTTAACTGGCGTTACAAGTGGTCGAAGTGTTTATGATGAATTTTGCTTCGGAAATAGAGAGTGCCATTACGCTAATAATCACTCAGATACAACTGTTGATGAACTTAGAGATATTCTTGGTCCTGATGGCATTGGTGGATTATTGCATAGAGCAGGTAAATACTATGGATTCAAAACTTGTGGAGAACTCTCTTCTTATGTCGTATCAAACGGAGCTTTCACTTTTTCAGATTATATTGAAGAAGAAAATGGGCTTGAATCTATATTTATATATGTTTACCCCAGCTTAGTTACCAAGCCCTCTTATATGGGAGGGGGAAATTTTGAATTAGATGTTCTTCTTAACATGGGAGGGGGATTAAACTCCGAACTAATCTCCTTGGACTGTGGAGATACTATTGGAGGAGATCCTCGCTATTTCTATCATAGAGTATCAAGATTATTTTTTGACGACTTTAGAACTGAAACTATTGAATCATCCATGTTTCTCATGGGGCACTCCTATTTTGCAACTGGCGGAGATGATGATCTTATAATTGAATTTGCCAAAGAGTTTAGTGATATTAAATATCAATCTGATGGCGTTACAGTTGATATGTTTAGAAGGGGAGCTGAACTCACAAGTCTTAGATGGGATTCTGCAGCCAATGGAAATGCTGGTGAATATTACGGAAAACACTCTAGTTGGGAAAAAGAAAACAAAAAAAATGGTGGAAGCTATGACCCTTCAATGGGCATAAAAATCATGGGTTTCAAAGGAAACAATTCAGGTCAATTTACCTTTTACACCCATGAAAACAGACAAACTGATACAGCCGTAACAAATTATTATGATGAAGGAGACTTCTGCTTAACCACTGGTTGTAATGTTAATTTTAGTCTAACCGCTATTGCAATGGGCGACGGGAGTGATAATCTTGTGAATTTGCCTTTAAACCCAAAATACTACAACTCAAATTTAAAAAGATTTACAGGAGCTCCATTTGATGCGGGGATTACCGTGGTAAACTCAGGTTCAGGAATAGTGGAAACATTTGATGCCATCGGATTAGGGGCAACCAGTAATGATTTTTCAATGGACTGCCTTTATAATGATAATTGTTCATCTGGTAGGACTTTCTATGATCTTCTAGAAGATACCCCTTAACGACCAACCGAAAAATCCCTATTAATCATTTTATTTAAACTTATAAAGGACTCCGTTGATTGAATAGAATCAATAGATTGAATTTTATTAATCAGAAAAGAATGGTAATCATCAATATCTTTGAGAATCACCTTAATTATAAGAGCGAAGTTTCCAGTAGTGTAGTAGGCTTCTGTCACTTCACTATAAGTTTCAATTTGAGCGATAACGTTTTTAATCTCTTTGGCATTTTTTAAATGAATTCCTAACAAGACAGTGAGTTTATATCCAAGCACTTTGTGATTAACCACAAACTTTGATCCTTCAAGCACTCCGGCCTGCTTAAGCTTTTCCACTCTTTGATGAATGGTTCCACCTGAAACATCCAACTTTCGTGCCAGATCAAGGAAGGCCACTCTCGCGTCTGATTGCAGGGCCTTAAGGATGTTTAAATCGAGGTTATCAATTTCGTAATTTATGCTCTTTTCCACATATCCACTCTACCATATTCATAACAAAACCACCTTAAAAACAATAATCCGGCAATAATTAACTATTTTATTGAATGAAACGACAAGAAAGATAAGATTTTAATACTAATTTATGACTTCAGGAGGTCATTTCATGTGTGGTTTCGTTTTCTCAAGCTCTTCAAAATCTAAAGATATCCCTCTAATTGAATCAGGTTTTGAGAAAATCAATTACCGTGGACCTGATGATACAAAAAAAATCTACCTTGAGGATGGATCTTTTATCGGCTTTCACCGCCTCGCCATTATGGGACTAGGGCACGAAGGAGATCAGCCATTTTCTCATTTAAAATCTCACATGGTTTGTAACGGCGAAATCTATAACTACAAAGAACTAAAGAAACAACTTCCCGAGTTTCACTTCCATTCAGGATCTGACTGTGAAGTTATCCTTCCTTATTTTAAAAAATTTGGCCATAGAGCTTTAGTAGAAGCCCTTGATGGTGAGTTTGCTTTTATTATTTATGATGAATTAAAAAAGCAAGTTTTTGCGGCCCGTGACCCCATGGGAATCAGACCTCTTTTTTATGGATTTCTTAAAACTGAAGGTTCCATCATTTTTGCAAGTGAAGCAAAATGCTTAACGCAAGCATGTGAAGAAGTTTCTCCTTTTCCTCCTGGACATTTTTATTTTGACGGAGAATTTATATCGTTTCATGAATATGAAAAAGAAGTTCTATCCCCGACTCCGTTAGAAATGGAAAAACAAATCCACGATCTTCTTGTTGCAGGAATTATTAAACGACTTCAATCAGATGCTCCAATTGGCTTTCTATTAAGTGGAGGACTCGATTCTAGTATTGTATGTGCTGTCGCTGCAAAGTATTCAAAAAAGCCTATCACTACTTTTTCAGTTGGAATTGATAAAAATCCCATTGATGTTAAATATGCAAGAGATGTTGCTAAACATATTGGCTCTATTCACCATGAGGTTATCTTTACTCAAGAAGATACACTTTCTCACTTAAAAGACCTTATCTATCATCTTGAAACTTGGGATATAACAACCATCCGTGCAGCAATGGGCATGTCCCTTGTTTGTAAGTATATTAAAGAGAAAACTGATATTAAAGTCGTACTTACCGGGGAAGTTAGTGATGAAATCTTTGGCTATAAATATACTGACTACGCCCCAAGTCCCGAGGAGTTTCAAAAAGAAGCAAGGAAAAGAGTAAAAGAACTTTTTATGTATGACGTCTTAAGAGCAGATAGAAGTATTAGCGCTCACTCTCTTGAAGCGAGAGTTCCCTTCAGTGACAAATTTTTTGTGGATTATGTTATGTGCCTAGAACCGCAACTTAAAATGAATACCACCGGAGTTGGTAAATACATACTACGCAAAGCTTTTGATAGAGAAGACTACTTGCCTCACCATATTCTCTTTAGAGAAAAAGCGGCCTTCTCCGATGCAGTTGGGCACTCAATGGTAGATTGGCTTAAAGAATATGCTGAGTCTCTCTATAGCGACGATGAGTTAAAAAGAGCGCGTTTCAAATATAAAACCTCCACTCCATTTACGAAAGAATCTCTCTTATACCGGGACATTTTTGAAGGACATTTCCCTAATAGGGCGGATCTTATCTCAGACTTCTGGATGCCTAACAGAGAGTGGGAAAACTGCAATGTGTCAGACCCATCCGCTCGAGTCCTGCCTAACTATGGGAAAAGTGGTGCCTAGCCCAATGGCCATTGCGCAGTGGTAAAACTTAATTTTTACAAACTCTTACACCATTAGATTATCGGTCTTGCTTATCGTAGAGTTCTCAAAATCTTAAGCTCCTGCTTAAGAGATAAGGGAGTTTTATGTTTTTGTTTAAGTTTTTAATATTAGTCGTTGCTATCAGTTCGTTTGCTTTTTCCAACCCTCGTGTTTATACCAAAAATAGCCGCTATATCGACACTCCAAATATTAATTATCAAATTACGAGTTCTGTCGTTACAAGAAGCGGAGATATTAATTGGGGAACTCTTAACCAACAAGCAATGAATTTTGTTAGTAATAACAAATCTGTTTTCACTGAGCTTGAAAATAGAGGTAGTGAAATAATGCTCAAGAATAAAAACTACGATTATTGGGGCATTACTCTTCGCTATAAACAAAGATTTAACCGTGTTAACGTTGAAGGTGCGGAACTAATATTAAGTTTTGACAGCTACGGAACACTGACCTCAGTAAATAATTCTCTTGTAAATATTCCTATTGGTTATAGTGTAACTCCTGCTTTATCAAATCAACAGGCTTATAATATCGCTGTTAAAAGCATCGGTTATTATTATCCTCAAATTGGGTACGAGAAAAATGACGGGCTACTCATTTCAATAGACTCACTTACTGCTCAACCAATACTTTTATGGCAATTTTCTATTCGTGAGTACTATACGAAAGACAAGGCCTATACCATCCAAGTTATTGCCGATGGCCCTTCCACTGGTGCTCTTTATAAAATTCGAGAAGCAGGACATAAGTTTATACCCATTATTGATATATATGATGGAGAGAAGATTGAAGGAGAGATCACTGATCACAACCTTGGCCTGTTAGTTATTAATCAAAACTCAAATATTGGCAGAGAAATTCCACTTGAAGCCACCGAAGCTTTTAATAACTTTACAAAAGTTGCCAATTTTTATTTTACTACTTTCTCACATATAAGCTTTGATACACAAAATGCACTAATTTCTGCTTCTGTGAATATCACCAACCCATTTATTAAAGAAAATGCTGCTTGGGTTGGACCTTGGCAAACTTTCATCTTTGGTTCTGGAGGAGAGCGCCTTGGTAATTTTACTAAGGCCCTTGATGTTGTTGGACATGAGTTCACTCATGCAGTCATTGATACTTCTAGTGGTCTTATTTATGAAGGACAATCGGGAGCACTTAATGAGCATCTTGCTGATGTTTTTGGTGAAATGATTGAAGTTTCCCATAATGAAACTGAAGGACATATGCTTATAGGTGAAAAAGTTGTTATGAATGAAAAGAAACCGCTGAGAGATATGATGAATCCATCCAGAGGCCTTTCTCCGCAACCAGGCCATGTCTCAGAAACACCTGATATGTTTGGCCCAAATTGCATTCCCAATCAATTCAATGATAACTGTGGAGTTCATGTCTTAAGTGGAATTATGAATCGATTTGCAGCTATTGCAATCGAGCAATTAGGCTGGGCGAAGTTGGCACATATTTTTTATCGAGTTATGACTCAAAGACTATCAAGTAGCGCTACATTTATTGATTATCGAAATCAAATAATAGAAGAATGTATTTCTCAATTAAGTCCCAATGAATGCTCTATTGTATCCAGAGCATTTGACAGCGTAGGCGTTATTTAAAAGTTAGCAAATACATTTATACCATACATGGTTGTCGTATTTTGAGGCTCGAGAAAATAAGCTGCTTTATAAGTACTATCACTTGTATCATAATAGCTAAATGAATCCCCACTTCTTTAACAATATTTGGTGATCTTTATAGACAAGCATCTCAATGCACACCCCTTTGGTT
>CAYGUN010000085.1:0-9687 GCA_964353025.1 uncultured Bacteriovoracaceae bacterium | reverse complement strand
AAACAAGCGAATATTCTTTACATTTTCGTCTATAGGCCAGATCCTATTAGTCAGTATTTAGACAAGAGGAGAATACAATGAAATCGTTACTTATTTTACTTTGCTTAGCTTTAATGACCCCATGCTTTGCTGAAATAAAAAGTCCTGTTCAGGTGAAGATGGAAACTAATTATGGCGATATTATCCTTGAGCTCAATCAAGAGAAGGCGCCTCAAACTGTTGATAATTTTTTAAAATACACGAAGAGTAATTTCTATAATGGTACTATCTTTCACCGAGTTATTGATGGATTCATGGTTCAAGGTGGTGGGCTCACAGAGACGATGCAAAAAAAGCAAACACTTCCGGCAATTAAAAATGAAGCAGACAATGGACTTGAAAATAATATTGGAACAATAGCCATGGCCAGAACAAATGATGTCAACAGTGCCACTTCCCAATTTTTCATTAATGTGAATGACAACTCCTTACTTAACCACAGGGGCAAAACGTCTAGAGATTATGGCTATACTGTTTTTGGTAAGGTGATTGAAGGAATGAGCGTTATAAATAGAATTAAGAAAACAGCAACAAATTCAAAGGATGGTCACCAAGACGTCCCAGTAAATCCTATTATTATTAAAAAAGTGACGAGGCTTTAAGTCGTTATCAGTTTAAAATGTACATATGACAAATCCTACTATAACTGACTTTAAAAATTTTGTTCAGCTCATAAATTACTCCTTGATGAATAATTTAAAGGCCGATCCAGATGCCACAGCGGATGGTTTTGACCACAGACCCCGCCAGGTCTTCTCTGGACACTATGTACCCGTGGCACCAACACCAATAGAAAATCCCGAATATATTATTCATAGTAAAACTTTCTTTAAGGAGTTGGGCCTAAGTGATGAACTTGCACTTGATCCAGCTTTTCAAAAAGTATTTTCTGGAGACCTATCAGAAGTCCCACCACCTATGCATAAGTTTGGCTGGGCCACAGGCTATGCTCTTTCAATTTATGGCACTGAATATACGGCCCAATGTCCATTTCGTACTGGTAATGGATATGGTGATGGTAGAGCTATCTCTGTTTTTGAAGGGAAATTTAATAACGTACACTGGGAGATGCAGCTAAAAGGAGGGGGGCCAACACCTTATTGCCGAGGGGCTGATGGACGAGCAGTGCTTCGCTCTAGTATTCGTGAATTTCTAGCTCAGGAGTATATGCAGGCCTTAGGTGTTCCAACATCACGTTCGCTCTGCCTGTACACCTCTAAGTCTGAAACTGTGACGAGACCTTGGTACTCAGAGGGATCTAGGTCTAACGATCCCGATATTATGCTCGATAACCCGGTGGCCATAACAACCCGTGTGGCCTCATCATTTCTGCGTGTCGGCCAACTAGAACTCTTTGCTCGCCGAACTCGCGACAAGGCCCATACTAATGCTTATGAAGAGCTCAAGATGATCGTGGGCCACTTAATTGAAATCGAATATAAAGATGAAGTAGATCAAAGTCTGCCGTTTGAAAAACAGATCATCGAGCTCTCTCAAGCTTATCAAGGTAGGCTAACAAGCCTCATCGCCAATTGGCTACGTGTAGGCTACTGCCAAGGAAATTTTAATAGTGATAATTGTGCCGCCGGAGGCTTCACCCTCGATTACGGTCCCTTTGGTTTTTGTGAGACTTTTGATCCATCTTTCCAACCATGGACTGGTGGAGGCAGACATTTTTCCTTCTTTAACCAACCTAAGGCTGCGCAGCTGAATTATAACAAATTTTGTAGTGCACTTGCCCCATTACTTAAAGATGGCCCGAATGAACGGGTTGAATTGGACCAAATACAACAAGGATTCGAGACCGCCATGCAAGCTGAACTTAAAAAAGTGTGGAGTGCCAAACTTGGACTTGATTCAGATGAACCTGAACTTTTTCAATCACTCATCTTTTTAATGATTGAAACCAAAGTGGATTACACCATCTTCTTTCGCGAATTATCAAATATCCCTGATGAGATAAAGGCCCTAAAAGGAAGCTTCTACACCGAAATATCAAAGGAGCTGGAAAGCAAGTGGCAGACTTGGTTAAAACAATGGCGTTCACTTATCTTATCTAAAGATAGCGAAGATATTTCCGTAATCTCAGCCAGAATGAAAAAAATTAACCCTAAATATGCATGGCGCGAGTGGCTCATTGTCCCTGCCTACCAACAGGCAACTCATGGGGACTACTCATTGATTAAGGAGTTGCAAGAAGTGCTAAGTCATCCTTATGACGAACAATCAGAGGACATTGAAGCAAAGTATTATCAACTTAGACCTGAAGAATTTTTTAAGGCCGGTGGGGTTTCTCATTATAGTTGTTCTTCTTAAATTTTTTCTTTGCTAGTTGATTCTAAGGTAATTCGTTATGTACTTCAAATTCTCTATATTTAGTTCTAATGATCTTATCTGGAACACTGTCTTGGCTTAAAAACTCAGGAGGAGATAATGTATTTCTCTCACAATAGTTTACATAATATTCTTCTTTACTGGGATGATTGATATTGGTCGCATTTATGATGGGATAATCTTTTTCTTGAGCAAGTGTGATAATATTCACTAAATCATCAATATGGATGAGATTAACAGCTGAAACACCATTGACACTCAGCTGCCTTCCTGCCATGAATTGCCCTGGGTGAAAAGTGTCGTTGTATAGGCCTGAAGGTCTTATAATAAGTACGTCTAAGTCTGAATTTAAAAGTATCTGTTCACACTCTCTTAGAAGTTTACCTGAAGAAGTTTCAGGTAAGATCTTAGTATCTTCATCAACGTCTCCTTGATTTCCATAAACAGATGTTGAGCTAATAAAAATAAATTTCTTAGTTTTTATTGATGATAAAAATCTCCTAAAAAATATTGTATCTTTAATTGTAGAAGGAGTTAAGTTAAATAAAACGACGTCACTATGCTTAAGCTCGTCAGGTAAAGTGTCACACGCAAAGTCATATTGAACCTCTCCTTCTAATCCTTTGGGAGCATTACAATACGTACCTAATACTTGATGATTATCAACGAGAGAGTGATAGTAGGCCTGCCCTAATCTTCCGAGTGAAATGATGACATATTTTTTCATAATGAGTCTTATATCATAAATAAAATGGTTAAGACCAAGAGAAGTCACTCTTGAGCAGATATTTCAATTGCCGGATAGTCTTCAACATAGGACTCACCATTGACCCCATAGTAGATAACTCTACGTTCGATAAAATCGGCATCATAGCTAACAACTCCAGCATTCCAAGTCGCCATGAGAAATTCAGGAAAAGAACTTAGCCCCTCTTGGTCAACACGAATTGCAGCGATGAGGGCCGTGCGATCAAACGTTGGAATATCGAATGTACCGGTAACCAGTGGATCCCCTTGCTGAACAACAGCTCCATCTTTCATGATGTATACAGACTGGCACGATGGTAAAGTCCAACGATTCATTTTAATTTCTGCCTGACGAAGCGCTTCCGCTAGAACTGGAAAACCACCCACTTTTGGGCGAATAGACATTGCATATTTTTGTGCCTCTATAAGGCCATCGGTAAGTTGACTCATATTATTTTCTCCTCTCATTTAATTGGGTTAGTATTAAGTTGGTGGTATCTGACAAGCTTCTCAAGAGTTTTGCTCAACACACTTCGTTCGGAAGCCGTAAGAATAGAAAAAAAAGCTTCATCATTTTCATCGGCAATGCCTGCTAACTTTGGAACGAGCTTTATTGCGCTACTAGTAAGCTTAATTTCTTGATAGCGCCTATCTTCTGATGCCTCAGCACGAGTCACGAGATCTTTTTGCAGAAGGCGTTCGATAAGTTTAGAGACTGCTCCACGAGTGAGTCCTGTCATATTGGCCACGATACTAGGGGAAGTCTTCTCATCACCAGCATACATTTCTCTTAAAATAACCCACTCTGCAACCGTCACATGGCTTGCCGCAAGTTTTCTTGCAAATGAATGAGAAACTGCATTTGAGACAACACGTAATCTATAACCTATATGTGATTTAAGCTGACTTGGTTCTCTTTTCAATTTTTTTGCCATGTTGCTACCTTTGACTTAATTAGTTTACAAGGAAACTATATCCATGTCAACTAAAATCCATCATTCTGCTAAGCCTAAAACCCCAAGAAGTATTAAATATCCTCATCTTCCATGAATGAGGATAAAAGCAGTGCAACTCAAGCAACATACATAGATAATAGATTCTCTTGTATTTCTTCATATTTAAATGGCTTAGAAACAAAGGCCACTTTACGAGAGTTCATCTTAAGTACATCATTAGCATAAGACTCGTTCGCAGAGATAAACAAAGTAGGGCAAACGCTTCCTTTGGCAACTTTCATCATTTCGTGAAATTGAAAGCCATTCATTTCAGGTAAGTTCACATCAACAATCATAAGATCTGGTTGAGTTGAAATATACATTAAAATTGCTTGCCTCGGCTCATGGCAAGTCTCAATAATAAAATTCCCCATATCCATTAAGTTTATCTTTAATAGAAGATTAATATTAGGATTATCCTCTAAGATTAAAACTTTAAATACTTTACTCTCAAAATACTCTTTTTGAGTAATAGCGTTAAATAGCTCTTTCATCTTATCCCCCTTCTTTCAGTGGTAATAATAAAGTTAAGGTAGCACCTTGATTTATTCCATCACTTTCTAAACTTACGCTTCCATTATTATTCTTCATATAGTTTGCACAATTATGTAGCCCAAAACCTGACCCCCGTTTTTTAGTTGAAAATCCATAGTTAAATACGTTTTTAGCTTTATCAGGCATAATACCACACCCATTGTCTTTTATTTTCACCACAACATGCTTACCCTTTACTTCCGAAGTAAAAATTAATTCACCTTTTCCAAATTCCACATCTTTTGAAATACGTTCGTGGATAGACTCAATCGAATTAACTACGGCATTGGATAAGGTTTGGGAAAGACCTATTTTTTCCATAAATAGTGTTGAATCCTCTTCAAGTTCAACGACTACCGAAATATGACTTTTCTCAATTTTTATCTCATGAAGTCGTAATGTATCTTGGATAATTGCCTTTAACGATATCTCTGACTTGATTTGATTCTTCAAGTTCGCATACTTTTGCTGAGTCGTAATAATATCAGCAATCCTGCGACATTCATTGGCCACAAATTGATTCATACGCTTCTGCTCTAAAATCTCTTTATTAAAAGAAGTTTTAATACTTATCAAGGCTTGATTAAGCTTTAATAATTTCTCCACTCCCATTGCTAATTCTTGTTTGCTAACTTTATCAATAATTTTTTCAAATAAATTTAAAGAAGTTTCAATATTATTATTAGCCTTAGCCGTTTCAACATTTGACAAAATTGAGGTCAAAACATTTCCAATATTATGAAGCATATGTATTGAGTTTTCAGCTACCCCTTGACTGTAGGCTTGGTTCATTAATTCTTCTTGTAAAAACTTTTTTTCATCTTCAGATTTTTTATGAGCTGTTATATCAAAACCATACACATTAATATAATTATAATCGCGTAGTGGTTTATACTGTAAAAAAAAGTATTTTTTATTAACAGAATGAGGCTCAACAAATCTCTTTTCATTTTCTATATAGTTACTAATATTCTGAGCATTTAGTTTTATTGATTGCTCTAACCAATTATCCCCTACTTGAACGTTAAAATTGGTAATCGTCGCTAGATTGGCCTGGATAATTATTCCCTCAGAGCTAATTCTGAAAACAGGAGCTGGATTATACTGAGCGAATGATGCCATCTCTTCCTTATTCTGAAGAAATTTACCTAGCTCCTTTATCATAATCAGAATTTCATCACTATTTTCTTTAATCTTACTTGCGTTTAAAATAACCTCGGTATATCTGTCACCTAATTTTAATTGGCATTCAAACTCTTTAAAAGTATCTAACTCCATTTGTGGTAAATTATTCCTGTCATTATCATAAATTAATTCTTGAAATAGCTTGCCTTCAAAACTATATCCAGTACTAATACTTTCTTTAAAAAAGAGGTTACTTCTTAAAATCTCACCTTTAGAATTACAGACAATAACTCCTGCATCTAATTGATCCAACAATGATTCAGTATATTCCATTGCGATAAAAAGATTTCTTGTTTTAATCTCAATTTCTTCTTCGAGAATCTTACGGGCCTTTTTTTCTCGGGCCAATTTTTTCTCTAAAAGTACAATTCTATCAATCATAAGATCCTACCTGAATAAAATATGAAACTTAGTTGAGTCTCCTGCTTGAGATATCACTTTCATTTCAACCTGTTGATGAAAGCTTTCTGCTAAACCTTCAATTAATCCCTCTACTAGGACAGGTAAATTTCGTTTAGAAATATACTCTAACTCCAGCTCTGATTCATTAATTCTTGTTACATTGAATTTAGGTGGATTTGCTCCCTCCATGAGTTTTCTCACTTCCACGTGAATAATACCATCTAAAGCTTCTAATAACTCCAACGGCGTTTTATAAGGGGCCACTAAACTAGGTGCGTGGCTTGCTAATCTTGGATAAGTATACTTTCCAAACGCTCTTACAGCATCTTCGATTTTAAGATTTTTTAAACTAACTGCAGTTGTTAGAAGCTTAAGAAATAAACTGTCATCATAGGTTTTAGGTGCTACATATACATCAGTGTCGACTTTAGATTCTTCTAAAACAACTTCCCAAGTCTCCTCTCCAAAATTATCACTAACAAATGACTCAAATACATTAAAAATAATTCCTTTCATTTGTTCCTCCTCTTATTTTTGGAAGTAAAGAATGAACTCACTTCCTTCATTTATTTTAGATATAACTTTGATTTCTCCTCCATGAGCTTTCATAATTTCATCCACAATGGCCAACCCCAAACCGAGTCCAGGCTTAAAATGTGATTCATTTTCAATTCGATAAAATTTTTCAAATATCTTTTGTTGCTCTAGCTCGGACATACCAATACCAGTATCTCTTACATGCACTTCAATCATTTCATTGAGTTCACACCAGACTCTGACTTCACCTTCTTTGGTAAATTTAATAGCATTGTTAATAAGATTTACCAGGCATTGAACGACTCTATGTTTATCAGCATTTATCATTAACTTCTGTTCATATGCTTCAAAACTTAAGTCAACGTCTTCTTCAGACTTTCTTACCGAAATCATTTTGTATACATCTTCCAAAATTTCATTTAAGCAAATATCTTCTTTTTTAATAATTAATTTGTTGTAAGTTATTTCACTCATTTGAAAAAGATCATTAATAAGAACTTGCATTAACTTGGCATTCTTATAAAGAATTTCTAAGTGCTCTCTTTGTTCTTCATTAAGCTCTTCTTCCATTAAAATATCTGCAAAACCAAGGATCGAAGAAAGTGGTGTTTTTAATTCATGTGAAACATTCGATAAAAAACTTTCCTTAATTTGATTATTCATATATTTGACGGTCAAATTAAGAGCGAACTGCTTGATCTCTTCATTAGCAAATGGCTTTTTAAGATAAAGAATTTTGTCTGGACTTCCAATTTTCTCAACGATCTCATCTAATTTAATATCAGAAAAAGCAGTAACAAAAACTATTTCTATACGAGAGTCAAGTTTCCTTATTCTTTGAGCTGTTTCGCATCCATCAATTCCTGGAGGCATTCGCATGTCAATAAAAGCCACTTTTATAGGTTGAAAATCCTTTAAACTTTGCTCTACTACCTTGACTCCATCTAAACCATTGCTGGCAGTTAACACTTCATATTCAACTGAATCACTTAAAACCTCGGCTTTTGCCAAAATATTTTCATCCTCTAAGAATGCAGACACTGCTTCCTGAGTATTTTTCATTTGATCATCAACTTGAAAAAGAGCTTTGTAAGCTTTTAAAATCTCCGCTTCATCATCTATAAAAAGAATTCTATGACTCATAGATTTCCTCCATTCTTGTTGTTACGATTCTTAAGTTTTGAGAATACTGCTCATTTAGACCAATAAAAATAGACTCCGATTTAAACATTCTTCCATCTCTTTCACTTTTAATAACTCTTAATATAACTTCTGTTTCTGCTTTAAGGATTTTATCTAAGATTTTTGACCTAACGATTATTTTCGCACCAATCGGAAGCTCTAAATGACAATCAAAAATAAGACTATATTCAGATATACTTCTGATGGTTATGTTTATATTTTTCTCTTTGAGAAGAATCTCTCCTTTTGATTCCGTCTTAACAGAGCTGAAATCATTATCAGCTGAATTATTGATTAAAAAATGAACCTTCTCTTTTAACACCATTTTATCAATGGGCTTGACCATATAATCATCAGCGCCAAGTTTAAGGCATTCTTTTATTGCACTTTCTAAACCAATGGCCGTCAACATACAGACTTTTAGCTTCTCTCTTTGTTTTTTAAATTCAACAAAATTTCTGAGAAAATACTTTCCATCATATATAGGCATCATGACATCTAATAGAACCAACTCAATATCAGATTGAAGCAACAAAGCCTGAAGTCCTTGATGCCCATCTGCCGCTTCAACAAAGTCATGCCCTTGCTTTCTTAAATAAGATTTAATCAATTGGCGTACATCAGCATTGTCTTCAACAATTAGAATTTTGCTCATAACCAACTCCCTATCTCAATTATCAGTTAGAAATGTTAGGGAAATGTCAGCGTTTAAGCATTTGATTTCATTTGAATTTTGTAGCCTTCGCCATAAATAGAAACTATTTCCAAGCAAGATTTATTGATTTTATGCCTTATATTCGAAATATGGCCATCAATGCTCCTATCTGAGTCGACCTTATGTTGAATATCAAGATACTCCAGCAAAGAATCTCTTCTTACAAGACGTTCAGGATTAGAAATAAAAAACTCGAGGATTCGAAACTGGTTAGGAGTTAAATCAATGACTTCATTTAAAACTCTTACTTCAAAGGCCAGACAATCCACAACAATATCCTCAAAAGAGACAACTTGGGAGCCTTTATCCTGCTCAATTAAGGCCGCAACCACAGTTAGCAGCTCTCTTTTTTCAACCGGTTTTTCCAGGTAATTAATGGCCCCTGCTTTATACCCCTCCACTCGTGCCAAAACACCCGTTTTGGCTGAGAGAAAAACCACTGGAGTTGATTTTAATTTGGCATTTTTCTTGGCCATTTTACAAACCTCATAACCGTCATAATCGGGCATCATCACGTCTAAGATAACAAGATCAGGTTCATGCTTTTTCCATAACTCTAGCCCTTCAATGCCGCCAAAAGCCTGATAGACTTCATAATCTTGACTTAAAATGGTCTTTAAATAAACTTGGATATCAACGGTATCGTCTATTGCCAGAATTTTTTTCATTTAACTCTTATTTTGGACACATATTAAGTTTTTGTTTTTATTACCCATTTTATCTCATTCCCCTTTGAGAATCTATTAAATTTATGGGGGACTCTACATCCAGGTATTTTAGGATTTACCAAGTCTTGACTTATTTTTCCCTCACAAGGAACGACAAAAGAGTAAAGAAATCTTTACCTTATCTTCAATTGCAGAATAAGTTAGAATTCTACTATATCGACTTGTCGAGAAAATAAGTTTGGAGAAAGAGAATAGAGGCCGCTAAAGAAACAAATATTCACTTAAGAAATATGCTAGATAATTTGATTGAAGGTGTTCAAGTTATCACCTTTGACTGGGTTTACCTCTA
>CAYGUN010000084.1:0-9695 GCA_964353025.1 uncultured Bacteriovoracaceae bacterium | reverse complement strand
CACCGGGATAGAGTGCAGAATATTGCCATCAAACTCTACTCGATGAGTTTTTCTGCCACAAAACCAAAGATTGCCAATTTTATCAATATGCCCGAGATCTCCCATTCGATGCCAGATTTTATCTCCATCACAAATCTTGGCCATTTTGGTTTTCTCATCCATCAAATAGTATTCAGGAGTCACTGTAGGAGAGCTAATCACAATCTCTCCTACTTGCCCTTGGTCACATTCTTTTATCTGAGAAAAATCTTCAATCGTCTCATCAGTAATAGCAATAATTTTTACCTCAACACCCTTGGCAGGCTTTCCAATACAGGTGCCATTTCCATTTAACATTGAACTTTTGTATTTACTCAAGATTTCATGTCCTGAAATATTACTAATCGGCAAACACTCAGTGGCCCCATAAGGAGTATAGCTTGTGCCAAAGGGAAGAAGCTCTTTCAGTTTTTCATGTAATTCAATGGAAACGGGTGCTCCAAACATAACTAAGAATTTCACGCTAGAGAGTTTAATTTTTTTCTCTATACAAAAATCTGCTACTCGCTCCCATATAGCAGGAGAACCGGCAGCAAAAGTAACAGAGTTGTCCAAAATATTTTGCACAATTTTCTTTGGATTTACTTTTGCCGGTTTGGAAGGATTCATATCTGGAATACAACTGGTCATCCCAATGGCCAATGTAAAAAGTGAAAATAGGGGGAAACCAGGTAAGTCTATATCAAAAGGGGTAAGGCCAAACATCTCTTTTAGCATCAGTGTTTGCTGCTTAAAAATCTCCTGAGTATAAACAACTCCCTTCGGGGCCCCTGTGCCACCTGAAGTAAAAAGTATGGCCCCCATTTCTTTTTCATCCATATCGACATTTTCAAATTCACCAGAAAACGATCGGGCATTTTGATGAAATTTAGCGACCCCGCCAAAAGCCGTTTTGCCAAACTTAATAAATAACCTAATGGGCGAGAATATTTTAGAGTAAAAATTCTTGATGAAATGCACTTCCCAAGTGGCAATCAATATATCAGGTCTACATTGTTCAATTGAATTTAAAAGGTTTTTCTTTCCCATGCCTGGATCCATTAAAATAGGAATTGCCCCCATTTTAAATAAAGCGAAGACCAGTACAGAAAAATCAAGGGATGGCTTCACAAAAAGAAGAACTTTATCAGATTTTTTTACACCAAGATCTGTTAAATAATTGGCATACTGATTACATTTCTTTTGGAAAGTAACAAAAGTGTAGTGTTCATAAATTCCATTACTCACAGGATAAACAACTGCTTTTCTACCAGGAATTTTTTTTGAATGTTCATCAATAAAATCAGCTATGTTCATTATCTTGATAAAACTCCTTAATTTCACTGTAACACTCAGAAAAAGCATCCTCTAGTACGTAGTGTCCGACATCCTTTAAATAAACGGCACGAGCATCAGGATATATATCAACCCATTTATTAAAAAACTTATCATTAAAACAGAAATCACGCCCCCCCCATATAATAAGCTTAGGGCAAGTGAGCTCCGGTAACTGGGATTCTATTTTCTCTAGTACTTGATAGGTCTCATGCTCTTTTTCCATAGGAATATCTTCAACAAAGGCCCTAATAGCAATTCGGTTATCAAACGTATCATAGGGAAAAAGATAAGCACTCTTAACTAGTGGAGATAAGGGTTTAGTTGAGGCCATAAAGGTCGCGGGCCACGCAAAGGCATTGGCCGCTTGAACTAGAAAGCCCCCAATACTAGTGCGACAAAAAGCAATTCTTTTGGGAATATCCTGGGATAAAAAGGCAGCAGTATTTAAAATAACAATATTTTTTACTTTCTCTTTTAAACGGCTTGCCACTCCAAAACCAATGGCCCCGCCCCAGTCATGAACCACAAGTCTAAACTTTTCAATTTTAAGAAAACTAATTAACTGTAAAACATTTGAAATATGAGTCTCTAAATTATAAGTATAATCTTTTGGTTTGTCTGAAAGACCGCATCCCATATGATCAGGCACAATAACTCGATAATTGTTTTTTAAAAGCTTAATGAGATTTCTGTAATAAAATGACCAAGTTGGATTTCCATGCAGCATAATAATGACTTCACCCTGCCCCTCATCCACAAAATGATACTGATGCTCTTCGATGGTCATAAAATGTGATTTAAAAGGATAGATCGTTCTAAAAGGAGATTCACTCTTAGGTTTTGTCTTTACCATCTGACACCGGCCATAGTTGAATTAAGGCCACTGCCTATTCCTAAGCAGCCAACCAAGTCGCCTTCAACTAAAAACTTATTTTCATGAGCAAGCATCATAGTAAGAGGAAGTGCCGCTGAGCCCGTATTGCCAAAATGTTCAAAGCTTGAAAAATCTTTTAATCTATCAATACCCAAGCTATCAAACAGGAGATTTCGATGGGCGGTTCCTACTTGATGGGCGATAAATTTATGAGGAGTCTCATTTGACCATTCCAATTGTCTTTTCACTTGCTCCCAGTTTTTAGCAGCTAGTTTAACACCCGCATGAAGCAGCTCTTCGGACTGCGTTTGCATCATGAGTGAATCAGTACTACCACTTCCTTGGCAAAGGTGGTTAGTCGATGTATCGGCCAGTGAAGTCATCGCTAGTAATTCGTGCTTAGAATCTGTTAGTGATGCATGAGAAAGCATCATCGCAACACCGGCACTACCAATAGTAAGGTTTGCTATATATTTCTTAATAGTCTTTCTAGTTAAATCTTTATTCTCATTTAAAAACTTAATTGTTTCAAAAAGCAGAGGGCCCGAGTTTTCACCTGAGACAATCATTGCATTTCTAATTTGCTTGGACTCAATAAGAGATCCTGCTATTTCCATTGCACTTAAGACTCCTAAGCAGGCGTTGGAGAGATCAAAACAACGACAAGTACTTGATAACTCTAAATTATGATGAACAACAGTTGCGGTTGCTGGCTCCAAAAAGTCTCTACAAACTGAGGAGAAAATAAGCAGATCAATATCATCTGTTTTAATTTGTGTTTTTTCTAATAAGTGCCTGGCCGCAGTAGTTGCAATTCGACTAGGGGCAGTTCCCGGGTCCCAATACCCTCGACGCTTGATTCCAGTTTGCAACTCAAGTCTTCCATAAGGAAGCTTAAGTCTGTCATAAACTGGTGCCAATTCATTTTCAAGCTCATCAGAGCTAAAAAATTTTGTCGGAAGATTATAAGCAAAAGAGTCTATTCTTATATTTTGAAAATTCATTTCTCCCCCATTAATCCATAAAGATTGGCCATGGAAATCCCTGATAAAATAGATCCCACAATCCCTAAAAACCCTTGGTCTGTTCCAATGGTATAAAGATTTCCATATTTTGTTTTTCCATTGCGACTTTTATCAGTACTCCCATAAACAGTACCAGCTTTATGCCAAGTATAGCGCTCAATGGTTGTGGGAGTGAACACATCTTTAAACTGAATTTCGCAATTAAAATTTTTAATTATTTGCCGTGCTAACTTTAGCGATGATTCAAACACTTGCTCCTTAGCTTCAAGATATGCACCACGCTCCATCTTTTTCCATAAATCATAATTGGCCATATAAGTAATTCTTATAAGCCCTTCGCCGTCGCGTTCACTCATCTCATAATTATCAGGACAACAAAAAACAGCACTCGTGTCATCGAACAAAGTTTTAGGCCTTCGGTATGAATACTTGTCGGTGGAGTTATAAAAAACAATAGTATCTTTAAAATCCTTTATTGGAATTTTACGATCGAGACAAAGAATAGTTTCAGTAAAGCTGAGTTTTCCCACTTCATGCTTAATATCATCACTCACCATGGAGTACGTCTCAGGCAATCCAGCTGAAGAGAGAACTTTGTCAGATTTATATTCACCTTTATCAGTCACAAGTCCAATACATTTATCTTTTTCAATAATAAGTTTTTGCACGGCCTCTTTGAAATGGATTTTTCCACCAAGAGAGAGAAATTTATCCATCAGCATATCAATAATCGTTCTGACTCCACCTTCTGGCCGAGAAAAACCTTCAAAATAAATAGACTTAAACATAATTACAAATTGAGCGAAATCCATATCTTCTTCCCAGGCAGAACCATAGATAAGAAGTGGGCATAAAATCATTTCCACCAGAAGAGGATCTTTTATGTAAGTGGCAAGTTTTTGCCGAGATGAAGAATATTCGATAGAAAGATCAAGCTCATTAAATTCAGATATAACCAAAACGAGTTTTTCAAAACTATCTTTTTCCTTTGGAAATTTTGCATGGACTTCAGACCTTAAGACTTCAAAGTCATTCGTAAAAAGAAGCTCACTATCTGGAAACATAATTCGAGACTGACTTTGAGGATGGAGTTTAAAATCATCATAACTTAAACGTAGTTGTTTTAAAAGCTTGCTAAAGGGTTTACCCTTCTCGCCTCTTTGAATGTAATTGGTAAGCGCATGGAGGCCAACATCGAATTTTCGAAGTCCTCCTATTTGAGTATTCTTTCGTTGATAATAAGAATTGAGACCACCAGCAATAGAATGCTTTTCAAAAATAATTACATTCTTATCAAACATGGCCAAACGTATACCAGCGGCCAGTCCCGACATTCCGGCACCAATTATTAAGGCATCATAGGACGAGTCGACCATGTTTCAATCCCTGATCCTCACAAAGAGGATTAAATATTGCTTATTACTGAACAAGTTTAGGAGTAAGATAACTCACACAACTACTAAGTGAAGCAAGCCGAGGATAGTCATCAGCAGGAACTTCTACTTTATATCTTTTCCTCAACTCCATAACGATGTCTAAAAAATCCATGGAATCAAGATCAAGTTGTTCTCTTAGGCTGAGTTCATCTTTAAGAGTACCAAGATCCTCATCAGGTGCGATATCCGCGATAATGTCTATAACGACTTGTCTAACTTCTTGAGGTGACATTCAAACACTCCTTAATTTATTTTTTTTAAGATTACTGTCGAGTTAATACCAAGCATACCAAATGAGTTATTTAATATGATATTTATATTTCCAACATATTTAGATTCTTTAATAACCAAGTTTCTCATTTCACAATCAGGGTCAATTTCTTCTGCATTTAGACCAAGATGAACAACGCCATCATCAAAGCTTGGAATATTGCCGGCAAGTTCCAGCGCACCAGCTGCTCCCATTGAATGTCCAATATGTCCCTTTGTAAAATTGATATATGTTTTTTCGCATTCACTAAAAACAGCATTCACAGCATTGGCCTCAGAAATATCCCCTGCACCTGTACCAGTTGCATGCATATTCACAATATCAATATCACTGGCAGTGATATTGGCCCTATCCATTGCAATTTGCATACACTCAACTTGTCTTTGAGTAAATGGATTTACGTAGTCAGTAGCATCTGAATTAAGTGCATAACCAATAACTTCACCATATATTTTTGCTCCACGAGCAATGGCCGCATCATACCTTTCTAAAATATATAAACAACCGCCTTCGGCGATAACTGTTCCTTGACGTCTTTTATCCATCGGGCGAATACTCTTGGTCACGTCTTCTGCATTGTAACCCAGGGCCCCTTGAGCATCAAAGCCTGCAAAGATACCAAAAGTCTGAGGTGATTCAGAAATTCCTCCAGCAATAGCATAATCCACTTCTTCAAGTCTCAACTGCTGAACACCTTGAATGATTCCAGCATTTCCGCCAGCACACGCAGAGCCAATAGTGTAATGAGGACCAGTAATACCAAGATTAAGAGTGACTTCCCCAGCTGGGTTGTTGGCAACCGTTCTTGGATTGTGATGAGGCGTCCACAGTTTTGTATCAAGATTATTTTGATGAAGTTCATAAATTTCATTTTCAGTTTCAACATTACCGTGTTCAGTAATACCAACGTAAACACCAATTTTATTTTTAGGCAGAGTTGTATGATCTAGGCCCGCATCCACTAGAGCTTCATTAGCACAGTAAACACCAATAGAACCCGCACGCGTTCCACGTCTTCTTGCTTTTCGGTTTTGATATTTCATTTCATCGAAGTCGCAAAGGCCCGCGGCTTGCTTGCCCATATAACGAATATCCGTTTCAGTAATACCCGAAACACCATTTACTAATGCTTTTCTAAATTCAGCTAAATTATTACCGTTAGGAGCAGTAAGCCCTATCCCTGTAATTACAATGCGATCGTCAATGGCCAATTAATCTCTCCAGCACCTGATAAATTGAATCAATAATTTAGCGCTAAATTCGCTTTAATTCAATAAAAACGAAGGCCTAAAATGTAAGAATCAAACACCCCCATGCGTCATAAGGGGGTCACGGCACCTTGCAGCTTGCGAGAACCGAATAAAGCGACCTACACTTGCAAAGAAGAAAACTTTTAATTGGAGAAACGTATGGATAACTTAATCGTTGTATCAAAAGTAAAAAAATTCATTAAAGACACTGCTGGACTTAGCACTAGTGCTAATTTTTTCGATAAACTCAATGAAGATATCGTAGGAACACTAAAAAGTGGAACTGAGCAAGCTAAGAAAGCAGGAAGAAAAACTGTTATGGGTAGAGATTTCAGCATCTATGTTGAAAATCCAAATGTAGCTGAGTCACTAGTTGTGGCCTCTAAAATTAAAAAGTATGTCAAAGAAAATGAAGGACTAAGTACTTCTTCTCAAGCTTTTGACCAACTTACTGTAAGGGTTCAAAAAGCTTGTCTTAAGGCCATCGAAAACGCACAAAACAGTAAAAGAAAAACTGTTATGGACAAAGATTTCGAAGACCCAAGCAGCCAATCATAATCAATCTTTAAGAAAGGCCTCTACTTTGTAGGGGCTTTTTTTTGTTTAATTTGATAAATATTTTATAAGATAAGAAAGACTAAGACCTAAGTAATTCCCAACGGCGTAACCAACAAGACCAGTAGTCATCCCCGATAGAAGTACCTTTTTATTATTCAGTTTATTGACCATGACTCCAATAAAAATGGGACCAAAAATACCGGCCACAGAAGTAATCATGGCCGTATCCCTATCAATTTTAAATAAAGCACATAATAAAGTATGCAAAAGAACAGTAAAGGTGATGATAGTTGCCACATAAAAAATAATCATACCGCCATTGTTAAAGAGCTCTTCCAGGTTTGTAAGTGAGCCCATGGCCACACAGAAAATAAGTAAAAAATAACTGCCTATCTCATAGCTACCTATTAAGTTTCTGACTTTATTATTAAATGAAAGGCCCACGGCATAACTGGTTAGACATAGAAGTAAAAAAGGAACACTCATTTGAGAAAACAGTAGAAAGGAAAGTCCTGCACTCGCACCTAAACCAAAAATGGCAAGAAAAAGATTATAAAAAGTTTCTCTCGGAAATTTCCAAGGTTGATAAAGGCATTCATCTTCCGGCAAGCACTCATCTGAATTAACAGGCTCAGGGTCCTTGAAGGCAGTAAGAACGGCACCAAAAATCCGAGGCCCAAGAGTAATAAGAAAAATAAGATAACTCCCACCAATAAGAATATCAACCGCATTTAAAAGAGCGAATGTTGATTCTCTTACATCCAAAGCAACTCCAATGGCCGTCATATTAGGAGTTCCTCCAGTATAAACTCCTACCATCATGCCAGAGAGCTTCCAGAGTTCATCAATTTTGCCTTGAAAAATAGAAAAAGCAATTGTTGCTACCACTGCAACACTCAAGCACATTAAAACAAAGGAGAGGATTGTTTTTTTGGCAAGGCCAAACCACCCCTTGAGATCCGTTGAAAATAAAAGTAGAGGGATAGCAATAGGAACTGTGGCCTCAGTTAATATTTTAGAGATACTTGTATCGATTAAAAGCCCCGGAATATTGCCTAAAACGATGCCAATAATATAACAAATACTGACCGTACCTAGAATTCGAAAAATCTTTATATGGGGAGCAAGAGTCATTACTCCCCATGGAATAAAGAGAAAAACTAACGCCTGAACTATACTCATGAACTCTTGGCAGTTTTATACAAGAACCAACCAACAAGACCCATGGCCACAACCGAGACGATTTCACTCATCATGTGAGAGAGCACATCAACTTTAAGTCCAATTTCAAAAAATAAGAATAAAGCAATGATAACGCCTGTAATGGCCTCTCCTGCGATAAGGCCAGAACTTAGAAGAACACCCTTGTCACTTCCTTCATCAATCTCTTTACCTCTTGATTTATCAACAAAATAACGAATTATTGAACCTAGAAAAATAGGAACATTAAGAGTAATAGGCAGATATATACCAACCGCAATTGGCATTAAGTAAAATCTAAATCCACCTTTTTTCTCAAAATAGAATTTATCTACAACAATCACTACAATTCCTAGAATAATACCAGCGATAACATAATTAAGAGGAAGTTCTCCATTTCCAAAAAGTGCTTTCGTAATGGAAGCAAAGAGTGTTGCCTGAGGGGCCTTAAGCCCTGTTCCAATACCGTAAGCGGAATGCAGGAGGGTTAAAACAGGAGCAATAACAAAAGCTGGGATAAGCACACCAATCACTTGAGCAATCTGCTGAGAACGAGGAGTTGCCCCTAAAATCGAGCCTGTCTTTAAATCTTGTGAACAATCTCCTGCGGTACAAGCAGCACAACAAACAACAGCTGCCACACCAAGAGTTGCGAGGATAGCTGAATCTCCTTTAAATCCCATAATAAGAAAAAGAACTGATGTTACCAGAAGCGCAGAAATAGTCATTCCTGATACTGGGTTATTTGAACTACCAACCAATCCACAAACATAACTTGAAACAGCAACGAATATAAATGAGGCAAAAATCATGGCCACAGTGGTAAGAAGTGAAATCCCAAATGAAGCAATTAAACTATTATAAAGAAAAAGCATAATACAAAAACAAGCAATAAAAATCATTCCAATAACCATCAAAGACAAATCAGTGTCAATTCTAGCAGTCGCCGTTTGAGATTTGTTATCATAAGCGGCCTTAAGCCCTTTCATTCCAGAGACAATACCTTGCCTAACAGAGATAATAGACCAAACACCACCAGTTAACATGGCCCCAACACCAAGGTAGCGAATTTTTGTGGACCATAAGACCCAGGCAAGATCAAGAGCGGACAAATCTGCATATTGTTCAGGAGTTCCTAGAAAAGGAATCACAAATACCCAGCCAATCATTGAACCAAGTAAAACTAAGGCCCCAACTTGAAGCTTAACAATATAGCCAACTGATAAAAGTGCGGGAGAAATATCAAGGCCGAAGAAGCCAACTGAACTTCCAAATTTAGTTGCCACCTCAACACTGCCTTTAAAAATGCCAAGACCACCTGATATGAATTTAAAAACTACTCCCAATAGAAGTCCTTTTAAAATAACAAAAAATCCTTCTTTAGCATCTTCATTAGAACCAGTTTGTAAGACAGCGGCACAGGCCACTCCTTCTGGATAGGTGAGAGCTTTATCTTCAAGAATAAGAGCACGTCTTAGAGGAATCATAAAAATAACACCCAGTAGTCCCCCCGCAATCGCAATTAAAGTCGTGGGCCAAAACTCAAAATTCTTCCACGCACCGACAAGAACTAAGGCCGGAAGAGTAAAAATAACACCGGCCGCGAGTGACTCCCCCGCACTGGCCATTGTTTGAACGATATTACTTTCTAGCAGGGCATTTTTTTGAAGTATCCATCTGTAAATTCACATGGCAATAACAGCCGCTGGAATCGAAGCTGAAATA
>CAYGUN010000083.1:0-9753 GCA_964353025.1 uncultured Bacteriovoracaceae bacterium | reverse complement strand
GCCAAAATTAAAGGTGATGTCTATAAAGTAAAAGATAAGCTTTATACAAACTTAGGTGCCCTTATAGATTTAGTAGCATCAGATACGGGCTCTGGTGTTAAAGAAATTGAATATAAACTTAATGGAAATGAAGTTAATAAGTATGAACAAAGCTTCTCAGTTGATAAGAAAGTATCAAAACTTATGTTTCGCTCTGTGGATAATGTAGGTAATGCAAGTTCTTGGGATAGCTTTACTGTTTTCCTTGATACTGAAGCACCTGATGTCGATGTTAAGAAAAAAGGTGTATTTGAATACGTTAGTGGAAGGATTTATGCTAAGCCAGGATTTAAATTATCAGCTTATGCTAAAGACTCAGATTCTGGAATTAAGAGCATTATTGTTGACGGAGTAGAAAAGAAGTTAAGCTCCTTTGATCTCGAGTATGATAATGAGGGGCAGTTTGAGGTTAATTTATCAGCGGTAGATAATGTGGGGAATAAAGCAGACCCAACGTCTCTTAAAGTTATTATTGATAATACAGCGCCAACTTCAAGTTTAAGTTCAAACCTGGCCTTAGTTGAAAGAGAAGGTGTTTATTATTCAACTATTCCAAATAAGTTAAAGCTTTCAGGTAAAGATGCAGGTGTTGGACTTAAGCATATTGAAGTCAGCTACGATGGTAAAAGTTTTCAAAAACTAGTAGGGGACATAGACCTTGCCACTTGGAAGCAGTCACTACGAACTCTTTATTTTAGAGGAGTGGATCACCTTGGAAACTATGAACCAGTTCAAAAGAAACAAATTGCGATTAGAGATAAAGGGCCACAAGTAGGTCTATTTGTAGAAACACAAGAATTAGGAAATGTACCTCTATCTAAGATTAAAGATATGAGAGGGCGCATTCCAGCGAGTAAATAAATGAGAGAGATTATTTTGATTATGCTCATAGGAGCCAGTTTAAACTCCTATGGGCAAACCAAAAAGAAAAAAGTGAAGTACAAGAGCCATACACAGATTGACTTCACTGGAGAGAAAATTGAAGGGAAAGTTAAAACCCCTGCAGTTTTCTATATCTTTCAAAGGAAAAGGTCTAAGGGACATTCGGTAGCATCTGCTCCAACTAACTTAGACTTTAATGATACAGAAACAAAAAAAGTGTTATATAAGGCGTTAGTTGAATGAAAAAATCAGCGTTATTAGTAAAAGACATTTTTGATATGGATGAGCAGGAAAAACTTCTCTGCCTCATCGATGAAGAGATGATTCTTGGTACTAGCCAGAATGCTCATGTGCAATTAGATGATTGGCGCTGTAGTGGTATTCACGCTTTACTTAAAAATGATAAAGATGGTTTTAAAGTAATTGACCTTGGAAGTGCTTATGGAACTCTTTTCCAGGAAAAAGATTTTGAAGAAAAAGTTTTTAAGGAAAATGAAGAGTTTCAAATTGGCGATCATATTCTCGCTTTTAGAAGCTTGAATGAAAGCGAAATTAAAAATTTCGAAGAATATAGTTATACCAAAAAATCAAAAAATTATGAAAATGAAGTTCAACTCTCAAGTGAAAAGACTGTTTTAGAAGTCTCGTTGTATTGGGGAGAGAGAATCTTAGAAGTTCGCCAATTTAATCAAGGTGAGAAGATCAGTGTCGGAAATCCAAAGGTAGCGACTTTTGGTGTACCAGAGGAAGT
Organism: uncultured Bacteriovoracaceae bacterium; assembly: GCA_964353025.1. Classification (GTDB taxonomy): domain Bacteria; phylum Bdellovibrionota; class Bacteriovoracia; order Bacteriovoracales; family Bacteriovoracaceae; genus CALFYV01. The sequence continues at coordinate 8,081 of CAYGUN010000083.1, read as the reverse complement.
CCTACCTGACAGTGCCCTTAAAGAAGGGAAGTACGATCTTGCTAATTATGACAAAGGGATACTTACACTTAATATTCCTAAGCTTGCCAATGGTATTGTTTGGAATGGTGGTAAGGTTCTAAATCTTGATACTATTCGTTTATATGGAAAAAATGTAGATAAGAGTAAAGATGCCCTGGATGTAAAACTCAGAATGGGAGATAGAGCTCATATTGAAATAGGTGAGCTTATTATTACTTTTCGTTTTATTCATCCAGCAAAAAAGATAAGACCTGCTCTTCTACCAAAATGGGATAAACAAATTTCAAAAATTATTGGGGGGATTTTCTCCTTCTATATGCTAATTGTTTTAATTCTTTCAATTTCTGAACCTGAGAAAAAGGAAAAGAAAGTGGAAGATATTCCAGAACATTTGAAAAAAGTTGTTTACGATATTGGTATTAAAAATGCTGAAAAAAAGCAACAATCTGCCATTGGCCAAATTGCAAAAACACTAGAAGGTGGACGAGCAAGAGCTGAAGAAGGAAAGTCTTCAGCTAAAAAGGCCAAAGAAAAACAGTCAAAAGAGAAGTCCCAGGCCAAAAAGCCAACTAGTAAAGCAGAGGCTCAAGAGTCAAAGTCACAAGTTGTGGCCCAAACGACTGAGAAAGTAAAACAAGTTGAAATGGTGAATTTAGATAATGCCTTTGCTGATGCTTCATCATCTGAAGTTTCTGCTACTGAGGCCGTCCTGAGTAATGTTAAAGCAAATGGAAACTCAGCTTCAGCAATTGCTGATGGTGGATTTGCTAGAGGTAATAAAGGACTTGGTGCCGGTGGTGGTGGTGAGTCGGTTGGTGTTGGTGCACTTAAGGGGCAAGGCCTTGGCGGTGGAATGGGAGCAGGTGACTATGGACTCGCTCCAAGCAAAGGAACTGAAATAAGAATTCCAGAAGAAGATGAAATTGAAATAATGGGAGGACTAGACCCTGATGTTATTTCAACAATTATAAAAATATACTTACCACAGATTCAATATTGTTATGAGCAGCAACTGGTTTCTAAGCCTCATTTAAAGGGTAAGGTTGCGGTAAGTTTTGTTATCACTGGAAATGGAACTGTTTCAAAAGAAAAAATTGTAGAATCAACTTTAAGAGATACACCGACAGAGAGTTGTATATTATCAAAGGTGGCCAAGTGGAAGTTTCCGAAGCCTAAAGGTGGAGGAACTGTTGGTGTAAGCTATCCATTTATATTAATGAGTAACAACGGAAAGTAATTTAAATAATTACGCGGAGGAATTATGGAGTTTTTAATTAACTTTTTTCATGGTGGGGGATTCTTTATGTATCCGATTCTCATCATGTTAGTCCTTGGCTCTATTGTCATTGCGGAGAGGGTGTATTTTATTCTTTTCAAATATGCTCAAGATGGCGCGAAGCTTTTTCAGCAGGTACAAAAATGTATTATCGATAATAATATTGATGATGCGATTAAGCTTTGTAACTCAAACCAAGATGCTCCTATTTATCAGGTCTTTAAAGCGGCCATGATGAATGCGGACCGTCCTTTTGATGAAATTCAAGACCAAGTTGAGGTTGCAAATCTCGCAGTTATTCCTAAACTGCAAATGAGAGTGAGTTACCTCTATACTATTGCCAACGTTGCCACTCTGATTGGGCTACTTGGGACAATTGTTGGTCTGGTTCAAACATTTGAGGCCGTGGGTGCCGTTGAGGCCAGTCAAAAACAAGTTCTCTTGTCTGCCGGTATTTCAACGGCCATGAGTACAACGGCCTTTGGTCTAGTCGTTGCAATTCCTTGTCAGCTTGCTTACGGTTATCTGTTTAACCGAATCAATATGATTGTAGATGAAGTTGACCACTACTCAGCGAGACTTTTAGTTCTTATGAGAACTGGACATAGTTATTTTGAGAATTTTTCTCATGATGAGCATGTTTCAACTCAACAAGATCCAAAAATGAATGAGAACAAAGCTTCAGAGGATAAAAAAGATGCTGCGTAAAAAGAAAAATAAACACCGTCTGCCAGAAGCAGAGTTAAATATCACATCTTTGATGGATATTTTAACAACACTACTGTTTTTTATTTTGATGGTTATGTCATTTAATAAACTCACCATTCTTAATGGTTCGTCCATTAAGTCTGGAGTTGCCAGTGACAGTGAAGATAAGCAAGTCTTTACATTAAAAGTCACTGTTAATAATGAAAAGTATGCTGAAATCTATCTTGGGCCTATTGATAAGCTTAAGAAGGTAGATGAGAGAGCTCTTTACCGTCATTTGGATAGACGGTTTAAAGGCTCTAAATCAAATGGCTATAGTAAAAAAGTATGGGCAAAGAATAAGGCCCAACTTTTTGAAAGAATACAAAAAGAGATGTTAGGCATTAAATTAGGTTTCCCTCATGAGCATAAGGTCGTTATTGCTTTTGATGATAAGGTTGAGTATCAAACCATGATTGATTCCATGTCAGCTCTTAAGCAGTATCCCGAGATGTATGAGAGTAAGAATTTACTAGGACAGAGTGAGACAAGTAATATCTTGTTCCCACAAGTTATTCTAGCGGAGAAGTAGTATGTTAAAGAAAAGAAAAAGTAAACGTATGTCAGCAAACGGAAGTGACGTGAATATCACCTCTCTTCTAGATGTGCTCACTGTTTTATTATTCTTTCTTATTAAAAGTTCAACGGTGAGCTCTCTTCAGCTTTCTCCTCCAGAAGGAGTGGTGCTCCCCAATGCTATTGTTGCAGAAGAGGCCAAAGAGGCCATCAAGATTGCCGTCTCTCACACGGCCTTAATGGTCAATAGTGAAGTCATGATGAAAATTGATAATAAAGGGCGTTTCCCTGCGGGGGAATTGGCCGAAGATCAACGCACTATTAAGCCATTACAAGAATTTTTAAGAGCAGAGTATCAAAAGAAGAAAGACTTCTATAAAGGAGTGGCCAAAGAGGGAGATCCTAATATTCCAGCTCCTACACTTTTGATTCAGGCTGACCACAAATTACCTTTTGGAACTATTAAGTATATTCTTCATACTGCTGCCATTAGTGGTTTTGGAGATTATCAATTTGTTGTTCAAGGTGAGCAAGATTAACTTTACAATGGTTGCAATAGAGAAAGTTTAAACTCGTTTAGTTATTTAAACTTAGCGTTAGCCCCCATTTTTATAAAACTTCTTGCCGCATGAAAATCTTGGGCAATAGGCTTTTTAAAATTCAAGTGACTTCGTTTTCTATAATGCATTCTGAATTTTTGGGTGCAACTGAGGGGTTGTTTTCTTGCCCACTCTTGAACTTCACCCAGAGTAACACTTTGATCTTTTGTTTTGCCAAGTATTTTCTGGAAATAAGAATTTTTCGACCAAAAATCGTGCTTAAAAATGTCTTCTTTGTTTATGTGTGTATCCAATTCCCTCATATAAGCAACTTCCTCATCATATTGTTGAAGAATCTTAATTACTAGCTCAGGATAACGAGAAAACTCCTTTCTTGATAAGTAATAATGAATAATAAAGTTAAAATATGAACGAGAAAACTCAGTAGCACTAACTAATCCAGATGATTTTTCAATAATTTCATCTAGGATGATAGGTAAATGGCCTGAAGTTAGCCAGTGTTCATGATCTTTTAATTGATAAATAAGCTGAGAATTAAAATGATATCCCCAATATTTTTCTTCTAAATCGGAATGGATAATTTCCATTAAAATTTGAGGATGCTGGACACTGATTTTAGATGATAACCATGTCCTAAGTATATCTTCAAAGGGCTCAGGTCTCCCTGGAATAGCAGTTTCATTTTTAAAGAGCTTATAAACATAGTTAGATAGTAGTTCTGTTGTTTTTTTGTCAACTTGAACTTCAGGTCTTTCCATTATTTTAATTACCTGCTCTATAGACAGCTTATCCTCTTTGACTAATTGATTGATATTGCTTGGTTTAATAATCTGAGCAAAAATTTGGCTAATGGTTAGAGGTATTAGTAAAATAATGAAAGAAATTTTTTTTAGCAACATACTTTTGTCCTATTTACTAGTTTTGAAAATTTGTATTGCAGAGGAATTTTTCATTGTTCTCAATCATAAGGTCAATAGCTTCTGGCCATCCACCGAATGTAGCCACTTTGCGAGCAGATTTATAATATTGAACTTGTCTGATGAAACTTATCGGAACGACTTGCTCTCCAGTTTGAAAAACTTTTAATGAGAATAAAGCTGAGATTTGTTCTTCAATGATTGCATTTTTTATATGATGTTTGTTTGGCCAACCATCTAGGTATGATAGAATTCGACTATAAAACTCATTAGGTTCTTGTTTGAGAAGATTTTTTAGGTGAAAGTTAAAGACTTCTCCTATCAAGAGAGCTGGGAATATATCAAATTCCGCACGGTTGGCAGCGACTGATATAATACTTAAGACTTTTTTTGAGTTTGAATATGGCAGTTCCAAATAAAGAGGAGACAGAAGTAGCTCATTTTTATCACGATTTACTAAAGTTTCGAGTACAAAATACTCAAAATATCCTTTTTGCTTTAAAAACTCAGATAGTTCTTGGTGGAAAATATCTATATCGGATTCAAATACACTTTTTAATAATTTAGAGTACCTTTCGCTCATATCTGTAGAGAACCACAAACTCTCATTAACACTTGCTCCAAATTTTCTAATGAAAGTCCTAAAATCTTGATTTAAATAAAACTCTTTTTGAGAGTAAGCTTTAATATTATCCAGCGGCGTGAAAACTTTATCAAAAAGAGCTTCTATTTTCTCAACAGAATTTAGGGATAGATATTCTTTTCTAAATTCTTTGTTATACAACTCCATCGCTCTGTTGGCATACATTTGCGAGTTTCTAGATTCTGCATACTCAATTAGGAGGGGGTCAATTCGATCATTTAAAGCGTAAACGCTCCATACGTTCATTTGTATGAACAAAAGTAGCAAGATTTTTAGGCTTAAGCCTATGTGGGTCCATTTCAAGTTTATCGTCATATAAATTATCCGTCCTGCAAGCAGAGTATAGTGACAATATAAAGATAAGTAAACGCAGTGCGTTTTTTTGTAATTATTACAGCCATAGGTTTATCTAGGAGAAGTGATTGGTCTTAAATAAAGCAGGCTAGCACACAGATTTTACGAATAATCATGCTTTTAAAGGTGAAGATAATAATTATAGAGCAGACCTGGAACCTTTGTTGAAGTAGTGGTGTTGCCCTAATGCTACCGTTCCAGGAGGGGAGATGGATGCTATTGAAATTTCTGTCTCTCGCAAGGCGTTAATGCTCAATAGTGAGGTCATGATGAAAATTGACAGTAAAGGACATTTTCCTGTGGGAGAAACGGGGGAAGGACAACACGCTATTAAGCCGTTACAAGAATTTTTATGGCCTGAGTATCAAAAGAAGAAAGGCTTTTATAAAGGAGTTGGAAAAAATGGGCCCATAATATTCCAGATCTAATATATTACGGCCAGGGGATTTGTGGAGAGTCCTTTCGCATCAGAATTTAAGCAACTTTAATAGGTAATTTTTCTTCAAGAATCGCACTTATTTTTATTAATAGTTCCAATGAAACAGAGTTTTCCCCCATATTCGCAAGCCTTGTAACCCTTGCTCTTGAGGTGCCTGTTAATTTTGCAATATTTTCATGAGTCATATTTGAATTTTTGATGGAATGAGAGCATCTTTCATAGAGCTTTGATTTTAACTCCATCATTGCTGCATCTACCTCTGAGAGATCGAGCTCTTGTGCTAATATTCTTGCCTGTCGACTAATTTTCATTTTTTAATTCCTTAATTCTTGCTTGCGCCAGATTAATCTCTTTCTTAGGAGTCCTCTGAGTTTTCTTTTGGAAAGCATGAGGAATAAAAATGGTACCTTTTAAGATAAATATATAGATAACCCTATAACTCCCTTTTTTATCACTCATTCGCAACTCGAAAGCGTTTTTATGAATTGCTTTCAATAGCTTTGATTGTGGAGATTGAAGGATAACTCCTCTTTGTAAAAGGAGTAGTAATGCCCCAATCTCTTTTTTTGTTTCAATACTAAGTTGCTTTACAAATTCTTTTGCTTTGCTATTCCATTTTATAGTCTTCATTATTCGCTCATTAAGCGAATGTGCTAATTTTAGCACATTCGCAAGCTTATGTCAATAAATATGCAAAGAGGAGAGGTTTATTAAAGACGTAAGCTATTGAGTTCATTAGATAGAACTAGGTCTTTAAGAAAAGATGTACTTGTTTTTTTTAATAGATTTTACTAAAAATAATAAGATAAATGCCAACCAGAAAGTAAGACTTGGTTGCCTGTATCTTCTAGTTCATCAGACATTGTCTCGATGGTAATTCCCCAGGACCAGCGTTTGGCAAAAGCAAACTCAAACGAAGTAAACCAAGAGAAATATAAGTCCTTACTTTGAGCATAGAAAAGGCTGCTTGAGTATTTATACCTAGCATCTCCTCTAATCAACCTTATCCCAAAGCCCAGTTTTGAAAGATTATCTTGATTGATAGATAGAGCGTTATGCCAAAGAGCAAATTCAAAAAAGATTTGCTTGAGCTCATAGTCAAGGATATCAGTTAGACCTGGATTAACTAGGGTTCTGGTGTCTTCAAATTCTCTATAACCAAACCCCCAAGAACTATTTACATTGGTATAACTTTCATTCTTAAAATGATAACGATAAAGAAAGTTTAACGCTTGATATTCAAGTTCTTTTCCTGATGTCCCAGCACCATCTCCACTCATACAGCTTAATTGAAAGGCAATAACTAACGCTGCGCTAGTACACAAAGTCTTGCTGCACTTTTAGAATGAGCACATGAATATTTTGCCTTTCAATCATATTGACCCAGATCTAAAAGAGGGTGTTTTTATCGCACCCGGTGCTTTTGTTATTGGAAATGTAAAAATGGGGAAGAATTCTTCTTTGTGGTTTAACTCCATTGCACGCGGTGATTGCAACAAAATTGAAATAGGTGAGGATACCAATATTCAAGATATTTGTATGCTTCACGTAACAGAAGACTTTCCACTTATTATTGGTAGTGGAGTGAGTGTTGGTCACCAAGTCACTCTTCACGGTTGTACTATTGAAGATAATTGTCTTATTGGAATGGGCGCAACGGTTTTAGATGGCGCAGTTATTGGCAAGAATTCAATCGTTGCTGGTGGAAGTGTGGTGCCTCCAGGAAAAGTTTATCCCGCGGGCTCTATGATTATGGGGGCCCCTGCAAAAGTCGTTCGCGCATTAACCGATGATGAAAAGCAAAGGGCCGGAAATCATTTTAAGTCTTACTTGGGTTATAAAAATCAGTTTCAGACTGATGAGAGCTTTCAAGCTGCTATCAAACGACCTAAGTAAAAAGAGAGAAAACAAAACAGAACATTACTGACCACATTGATGATGGCCCAAAGGTATTGGCCATTATCTAGGTAGTTGATTGATTGAACGGTGTAAGTCGAAAATGTAGTGAGAGCACCCAGAAAGCCAACTACTAATCCTTGGTATACGGGCATAGAAAGGTGAGTGTGAGAGAGTTTAGTAAAAGTAAAACCCGCGATCAGACAACCCAAAGTATTGGCAATTAATGTCACAATAGGAAAGTGATGATTAAAGAGTGAACCACCAGTAAGTGAAATCAAATATCTAAGCAAGGCCCCTATAGAGCCACCAGCTGCTATATAAACAATTGTCATAAATAAATTCTAACGTAACTTAATTTTTAAGTCGAGGTGTTAAGTTAAGTTTTAATTATTTGTTTTTGGAATAAACGATGGAAGAGTAAGTACATAATCTTCCATTAGTGGTCCCATTTTTGATATGACTGAAATTATTCCCAACGAACCCCAACTTGCAGACCAATATGGCCAAATGTTTTTGATTCTGTGCCTGTCCAATGAGTTTTTTGAAGAGAGCCTTCAATTTTTAAAAAGTAGTTCTCATTAATGCCCATCACACCTGCATGATAACCAAGAACATCGCTATCATACTCAAAATTTGCCCCCTGGGCCGTGCCACTGGTGAGTTTTCCATCAAAGTCAAAATTGGAATAGCTTAATCCAGTGTAGACCAG
>CAYGUN010000082.1:0-9771 GCA_964353025.1 uncultured Bacteriovoracaceae bacterium | reverse complement strand
TTTTTAATATTTGGACTAATACCAAGTATTCTTTTGGGTGAACAATGGTAGAGTTGTTAACGGAAACGAATTACCTCTTTTTTGCATATGTATTATTTATTCTAATAGTGAGTAGACTTGCTTCTGAGAAGTTTAAATCCTTACTTTATCTACTCTCTTTTATTTCACTTTTTTTTACAAACGAGTTTATAAGTTTTTTAGATATAGATGATTTTATTCAGAATAGTGGATATATTGCTCTTAGTATTCTAATGGCATCTTTCACTTATTTTTTGCCGATTAGAAAGAACGCCTATACGGCGTTAAAAAGCTTCATTCTTCTAATTCTTCTATTAAAGATTTTTTATGTAAATGATGTGCTTATTTTATCCATTTACTTTTTTATCTTAAAGACTCTCGAATGGAGTCTTCTGGTTGAAAATAAAAATAAGAACATTATTAAATTTAAATTTGACTTACTCGAAAGTTGTCTTTTTTTAGGCTTTGTCTTCTTTTTCTTTTTATCAGCAAAACAACCTACTTTTCCTGCAGTTAATGTCTCTAATTATTTCTTTTTTTATATTTCATTGGCCTTTCTTTTTCTAGTCGTTCTTGTAAAAGGTTCATTTTTCTTTTTTTTGAAACCGAGGAATAGTATTTTTGAGATGAGCTTAAGATCTACTTTCATTGAGATTTTTTTAAATTTTTTCGTTGTGAATGCTTTGATTTTGAAAGTTTTTAACAAACTACTTTTTGAAGCGGAGCCTCGAGTACAGGAGAAGTTTTCAATGCTAGTGTTAGTGATCGTTGTTGCAAGTATTTCACTCTATGCCCTAATTTCTTTAACTAAAAAATCAACAAAGAGTGTCATTGAGTTCTTAATGGGAATAAATTTTAATTTTGCTATGATTTATAGCATATCTTCAAATGAAGTTTTTCTTTATTCAGAAGTGCTATTTTTTCTACTATCAGTCTCAATCGCTATTTTTTCACTTTTATTTGTGTATGGTAATTATAAAACTGAGGAAAATGATCTTGTTATTGATCGTTCTTTCACCGGTATCTTCTATAAAGATAAACTTTCATCTTTTTTGGTTGTTATTTCTTTAATGAGCCTATTGGGCTTGCCGTTTACATTCGGTTTTTCATCACGTTACTTCTTGCTCACCTCGTTATTTCAAGAAGGTTTTATTGTTCTTGGATGTCTCTTTGTTCTGGCGCCTGTGACAATCATTCCCAAGTTAGTATCTATAATCTTTGAGATTTTTACTAAGAATAGTAATGAAGATATTCAGTTTTATAGTAAAATAGTATTAGAGAGAAGGGTTATAATGATGGTGCTGATTTTGGCATTAATCGTATTTGGTTTTTACCCAAAGCTCTTTTTCTAATATGAATAGATATAGAATAAAATTGAAAACAGGACGAGTCATTGGCCCCTTATTGGCTTCTCAATTCAATGAGCTATTTGAAAAAAAGCATATTGATGGAAGTGAAAAATGCCAAGAATTTCCTTCTGGGGATTGGCTTCCTATGTCCTCTTTCAGTGATATAAAAATATTTGATGATAATAAAACGAATGCTACTTTTCTTGGAAAGCTTAATGAACTAAATAATCCAAAGAAAGGGGAAGACGCTAAAACACTAAAAGAAGTAGGCGAAGAGACAGACTCGAATTTTCCAAAAGAATTTGAATTTAGCAGAGAGTCAATAAAAACACAAACAGATATGAAGTTAAATCTGGATGACATTAAAGAGTCTTCAGAGCAAGAAAGCGCCAGTGATTCTTCAGATAAAACAATTGTAAAAAAGCCAGCAGATTTAAAAAAATCTAAAGTTGATACTGACAAAACAATGATTAACCCAGAGGCCGCAAAGTTTTTTGAAGAGCAAAAAAAGAAAGATAAAGAGCAACAAAAACTAGAGGAAGAAAGAGAGCTAGGTGAAGGAAAGAAAAAAGCAGAGGAAGAAGCATTAGCTAGTATTGATTATGAGAATGAATCAACTCAAATGATTTCACTAGATAAGTTAAAAGATGAAGTTGTAAAAGAGGCGAACGAGATAGAACATAGTTTGCAAAGTGAAAAATCAGCACTAGATTTATCGAGAAAGAAAAAATTAGCAATACAGAAGGATGATTTAGAAAAAGAATTATTCCAGAGAGATGAAAAAAAATCTGATAGTAAAAAAAAGAAAATATATATATTTATCGCCCTAGCTTTGGCCTATATTCTTTTTGGTGAAGATGGTACTAAAAAGAAAGAGGGCTTGAATCCAATTTATCCAGAAATTAAATTCCCGGTTGCTTACGAGGTTGCAAATAATAAAAAATCTATAATGCTATTTGAAGAAGCAATGGCCATCTATAATTCAGGCCATGACTACTTGACCAAACTGAAGGCATCTAGGAAGTTTTTAGCTTCTATTGAAAATAATTTTGATAATAACTCTGCAATGGCAATGTATATACTTTCTTCATCGGAAATACTTAACCATGCTGAAAACCCACTAAAAGTAGGAAGTAAGATATTTAAATTAATTGAGATATCAAGAACGAAATTTCTTGATAGTTTGGAGTTGGCGACAGGCATGGCCACTTTTTTTGCAAATGTTGAGAAACCGAATGCAGCAATTGATGTGATTGAAAAATATACGACAGTAACTCAACCAAGTTTAAAGATGTTTGGAGTTTATTTAGGAGCATTGATCAAAGCAGGGAATTTATCAAAAGCTAGAAGTGTTTATGATAAAGTATCTGCTGCTCCAGATAGATCATTAGATGTTTTTGTGGGAATGATTAATTTTAATTTTTTAAATGACAGTTATGATCAAGTTGCAAAGAACCTCCAAGCGGCATTAAATAAATATCCAAATTCTGTTGAATTATTACTTCTAAAAGCAAAGTATGATACTTATAAGGAAGATCTTAACGGACTAAAGGAGACACTGGTTTTAATAGAGAAGTTGGGAGCAGAGTCATCTGTTTTATATACGTCAAAGTTTCATGAATACCTTGGTCTTTATTATATATTAAATAGTCAGAATGATCTTGCTGTAATGAATTTCAAAAAGGCATTAAAATTCAATGACTCTTCAGAGCTAAGAACTAAGCTTGCATCAATAGAAGAAAAAGATCTCTCTAAAGAATCACAAGCTTTTTCATTGGTACTTGAAAGTAAGGCCCTGGATTTTATGAGTAAAGCTGAGGTTGCCTTAAAGAAGGAAGATCTTGAGACTGCTCTTAATTTTGCAGTAAATGCAGTGGATATATCAAACTCTTATATTCCGGCGAAAGTTTTGCTCGCAAAGATTCAAATTAAAAAGGGCTTTTTTGAAATTGCGATTAAATCACTTGAAGAAATTACTAAAAATAACCCACTTGAGCCAACTTCTAATTTTGCTTTATTAAATTCCTATTCAGAGTCATTTAAATTTAATAAAGCTCGAAATCAACTTTCCATTATTTCAAATTCAAACTTAAAGGATCATCCTGATTACCCAGAAAAAGTAGGGCTGTATTTTTATCAAGTACAAGATTACCTGCAGGCCATTTCTTGGTTTTCAAAAGCGGTGGATGCAAAGCCATTAGATGAAATAAATTACTATCGCTTAGGACAGATTTTCTTTTATAGGAAAAATTTTAAAAAGTCGAAATCAATGGTTAAGCGTGCTATTGAGCTTAATCCACGAAATTCCGAATTTAGAGTTTTGTTTTCAAATATTTTATATGAAATGGATAGCGTTGATACGGCCTTGGGTTATCTGAGAGATATCGCACTTGAATTTTCAGATTCTCCTGAAATTCAGGGACAAATTGCAATCTATTATTTTAGAAGTGGTCAACTTACAAGATTTGAGGAGCAAAAAAATAAAATGGAGGCTTCTCCTAATAAAACAGAGAAGCTTTATGATTTCTTAATCAAAGCTTCTCTTATAGATGAGAAATTTGATGATGTAATTGACTACGGTCGTAAATTATTGGCTATCAACCCAGGAAATCTAGAAACAAGAATGCTATTGGGGCGAATTTTATTTGAAAAATCAAAATATGAAGAATCTCTTAGTGAGTTTAAAGAAGTTAGAATGCGTCTGCCTACTTATCCAAAACTCTTATTTTACATAAGCAAGATTTATCTCATGACGGGACAAGTAGATGAGGCCGTTAATATGGCAAAGAAAGAGTTAGAAGCCAATCCAGACCTAGAGGATACATATATTCTTTTGGGAGACATTGCTCGTGAAAGGGAAGAGTATATTCAGGCTGAAAAATACTACAAGGAGGCCCAGCAGAAGAACTCAGAATCTCCTGATGCCCTTCTTGGTTTGGCGTTTATTTCTAGTAAAAAAAATCAGTTTGAGGTTGCTTTAGATTTGTATAAAAAGGCGGCATCTTTAGACGTAGAAAATGTTGAAATTCATAAATATCTTGGAGATACATACCGAAACCTTGGTCAGGGTAAACTTGCCATTGAATCCTATAAAGTTTATCTTGAGCTCAAACCAGAGTCGAAGTATAAGGATGAGATAGAAAAATATATTAGACTTTTAAGGTAGAGGCTCAAATGCTTGATATTAAACTTATTGAAAAAGAACCTGAAGTTGTAAAAAAGAATCTTTCTAAAAGAGGATTCGACATCTCTATTATAGATAAAATTTTATCTATAAGCCAAGCAAGGAAAGAGCTAATTACTAAAGTTGAAACAATTCGAGCTGAACTCAATTCTTGTTCTAAGGAAATTGGGAAGTTAAAAAAAGCGGGCTCTGATGCAAGCGAGATGATGAATAAAGTCACAGAGCTTAAAAAATCTAATGAGAAAAATAACGATGAGCTCGATTTTACAAAATCACTACAAGATGATCTTATATCGACATTGCCTAACCTTGTTGCAGATGAGGTTCCTTCGGGAAAATCTGAAGAACAAAATATTGAAATAGGTAGGTGGGGGACTCCCAGGAGATTTAACTTTCAAGTCTCGGATCACCATGATTTGGGTGAAAAGCTTGGCATGCTTGATTTTGACGCAGCTGCTAAGATAACAGGGGCCCGGTTTGTTGTTTATAAAAATGATCTGGCCAGGCTTGAGAGGGCTTTAGCCAATTTCATGTTAGATTTTCATGCTAAAAATGGTTATGAGGAGATTATTCCCCCTTTTATCGTGCATGAGCGTTCTATGTTTGGAACAGGTCAACTTCCTAAATTTGCAGAAGATTCTTTTAAGTTAGAAGGCTTTCCTTGGTATTTGATTCCAACTTCAGAAGTCCCTTTAACAAATATTATGCGTGAAAATATTTGGAATGAGTCAGATTTTCCTAAGAAATTCTGTGCCTTCACTCCTTGTTTTAGGAGTGAAGCAGGGTCTTATGGGAAAGATACAAAGGGCCTTATTAGGATGCATCAGTTTAATAAAGTAGAAATGGTAAATATTACGCTACCCGAGGATTCAGTTAAAACTCATGAGGCAATGGTGTCCTCTGCTAAGGGGATTCTTGAGGCTTTAGAACTTCCTTATCGTGAGCTTCTTTTATGTGCAGGGGATTCAAGTGCTTCGGGATATAAGACAATTGACTTAGAAGTTTGGCTTCCCTCTCAAGACACTTATAGAGAAATCTCATCGGTTTCAAATTGTACTGACTATCAAGCTAGACGTGCCGGAATTCGCTTTAAGCGCCCTACAGGCAAGCCTGAATATGCTCACACTTTAAATGGATCAGGCTTGGCCGTTGGTCGTACATTGGTGGCCATTTTGGAGAATTACCAACTTGAAGACGGTAGTGTTGCGTTGCCCAAAGTTATTCAACCTTATATGGGCGGGCAAGAACTTATCAAGGCCCAATAAGTCGTTGTCATTTTTAAAGCTTCCCATTATATTACTAATTCTTATGTCGACGGAGGACTGGCCGAGTGGTTTAAGGCAGCAGTTTTGAAAACTGCCGAGGTTTTGCGACCTCCTGGGGTTCGAATCCCTAGTCCTCCGCCATAATTTTCAGCTTTATAAAGCGGAGATGTGGGTGAGTGGCTGAAACCAGGTCCTTGCTAAGGATCCGAACCCTTCGGGGTTCCGAGAGTTCGAATCTCTCCGTCTCCGCCATTTTCGCACCCGAAAAAATTAACTTAAAGGTGTGAAACTAAAGAGGAAATCCAGATAGCAACATTTGGAACTCTTCTCTCTCGGGTTCGTGGGGTACTATGAGTAACGAGAATATCATTTCAATCAATCTACATTCCTATTCGGATAAGGACGGGGTAAGCCAAGGCATTGAGCATTTCAATAGTTGCTTGAATGGTGATTGGTACAAAATCAATGACGAGAATTTTTTAGAGATTAATCCGACAGACTTTGCGACTCTTTTGAATTTCTTTTTGAAGGAGAAGATGGCTGAGTTTGAATGGCATCGACTCAAGCGTGATGTTGAAAAACAATTGAAGAGTATGATCGACTCAAAAGTTGGTGACGTAGGTGAATTCGAGCACGCGCTAGAGTCTATCTAAAGTAAAAAACTCCATATTTGGTCGTAAGACAAAATTTATCGTTACAAGACTTTTATCCTATTTTGAAATAAAATTAATGAATGCTTGAAGAAGTTTATAAAGTTGAGTCTTCGAAGGTTTTGGCGACTTTAATAAAATTATTGGGTGATTTTGATTTAGCGGAGGATGCTTTACAGGAGGCATTTCTTATTGCTACCGAGGACTGGAGTGCTAAGGGTATTCCAAAAAATCCTTATTCTTGGCTGGTTTCAGTTGGAAGAAATAAAGCTGTTGATAAAATAAGGAAAGAAAAAAGAGGTAGTGAACTTTTTAGAAAATTAGAAATTGTTGAAAAATATGATTTTGAAGAAAAAATTGAGCAAGTTGATGACGATCAGTTAAGGTTAATTTTTTTATGTTGTCACACTTTAATACCTCTTGATTCTAGAATCGCATTATCTTTAAAAGAAGTCTGTGGGCTAAAAATTGAGCAAATTTCTAAGGCCTTCCTCTGCGAGCCTGAAACTATTAGAAAGAGAATCTATCGGGCGAAAAAGCTCATCAAGCAAGAGAATATACCATTTCATTTTCCAGAGAAATCACTTTTAAAAGATAGAGTTAATAGTGTACTCCATGTTATTTATCTTATCTTCAATGAGGGATATTCTATTGGAAAGTGCGAAGAAACTTTTAAAACTGGACTGATGAATGAGGCAATATACTTCACTGAACTTTTAAATAGGTTAATGCCTTCGTCGGAGACGATGGGTCTTCTTTCTCTTTTTTCATTTCAAAAGTCTAGAACATACACTCGTCTAAATCAGAATGGGAAGTTGATTGCACTAAAAGACCAAAAAAGAGAATTATGGGATAGATCTTTAATAGATGAAGGTTTGAAATATTTAGAACAAGCAATTATGAGTGGTTCTATGGGGCCTTATTGTTTACAGGCAGCGATAGCATCAATTCATTCTACCGCGAAATCATTTGAAGAAACTAAGTGGGATTTAATTGTAGGCTATTATGATATGCTACTTTCTTTAAATCCATCACCAGTGATTGAGTTAAATAGGGCCGTCGCCGTTGGATACTTAGAAGGGCCTATGGTTGCTCTAGAAATAGTTAATAAGTTAGAAAGTGAGAAATTAGAGAACTTCCAAATTTTAGTATCTATAAAGGCTGAGTTTTTATCTCAAAGTGGTCAAATTGAAGAAGCGAAGAAGTATTTTAAAAAAGCAGTTAATTTGTCAGATAACGACAAGGAAAAATCCTTTTTAAATCAAAGACTTAGAGATATTTCATGACTTTGTCCCAAAATATCAACCCTATTCGACTATTTAAAGAGAATATAAAAAATAATAATGAACTAAGGAATTAAAGATGCAATTTTTTATTTATTTTACAATGAGCGACGATACACCAATGAACCCACCGAGTCCTGAAGGAATGGCCAAGATGGGTAAGCTTATGCAGGAGTCTTTTGAGTCAGGGAAAATTGTTTCAACTGGTAAGCTTCCGCAGAAGGTAACTCATGTTGAACTTAAGGGGGGAGAATTCTCGATAACTGATGGCCCATTTACTGAAGGAAAAGAAATCATTCCTGGGTATACTGTTATTGAGGTTGAGTCAAAAGAAGAGGCTTTAAATTGGGCGAAAAGTTTAAGAGAATGTATGGGAGATGGAGTAATAAAAGTTGCTCAACTTGCTTATAATAGTAAAGAAGACCTTAAAGGCTAGTGGTATAATATGAAAAAACTAATAACAATTATTTTCTCTCTCCTTCTCTTAGTAGGAGGAGTTCTATTTATCAAAGGAAAAGATATGAAGGAAGTGAAAACTGAGGTTTTTATTAATAGACCTGTGGATGAAGTTTGGGGCGTAATTTCAAATATAAATGCTTGGAAGGAATGGAATCCCACTGTACTAATTGCAGAGGGAAATTCAAGTATAGGGTCTAAGCTCAACATCACCATTAATGGAAATGGAAAGAGAAATGCTAATTACCAACCTATTGTAATTGAATCAGATGCACCTAAGTTTTTCCGTTGGAGAGCAAAAATGAAGGCCGAATTCTTATTCAAAAATGATAGAGTTTTTAAACTTGAAAAAAGAGATGGTGGAACTTTTTTAGTTCACTCTGAAGAATTTTCGGGCTTAATGGTACCTCTAATGTGGGGTATGTTGGAAGATTTTACAAGAGAATCCTTAGAAACGATGAATAAGTCTTTAATAAATAAATTAGATTCAAAAAATTGAAGGTACAGTATCTAAAATTATTTACTTCGTACAAATACTGGACCAGCTAAAGCTATCATCCCCAAAGCCTGAGCGAATTTCCCTCTCCATTATTTCATAGACGTGAATATATTTATTGAAAACTCTTTCGGTGACGTGACCCATCCAGAGTTTGCAGAGTTCTTTTGATTGAGTTTTGCCGTAGAGGAAGGTTCCACGAGTATGCCTACAATCGTGCCACGACTTATATTCATGGCCACAGTTTTCATAAGCTGAAATGAGAGTTCGCCTTGCTACGCTATTGGCAAGCCTTTCGATATCAAAAAGAAGAAATTTACTCTTCTCATTCTTAGGCTTTTTGGATTTTCTCCATAGTTCTTCTTGCTTACTTAGACGTTTCAGCAGTTTCTTCCACAAACTCTTAGTTGTGATGGGAATAATTCTTGTTCCGTGCTTACCGCCAATTTTCTTTTTCATCTTAAGAGGAACCCTATGGGTTTTGCCTTTCTCTTCAATGTTTCGGTAATCGAGCTGACTTTGTAAAACGATGAAGGCCTCATATTTAATATTGTGTTTTTTCAGCCAAAGGCCAATATCACCGTCAATCTCTGCGTGTTTGGGATAGACGTCAGCTAGAGAAATACCTAGTCCCTCAGCGAATCTCATTCCTGTTTCATAGAGTAACTCAAAAAATTCAGCCTCCTCTTGATTTCCTGAATTGAGAAGATGGTTGCTGACGGTCTTAAATTCGTGATTTGGAATGATGTTGTTGACGTCCTTTTCATTTAAAAGATGGTCAGGAAAGGGTTTAAGTTTTTTGTATTTGGTGATGATGTCTCTATGCCATAAGTCTTCCATGAATTTATTGAGTGCCTTGATGGCATGGTTCATTGAACCGTAGGCAATACCTTGGTCGGGGTCACTTAGCAATCGAGCATCTTTTTCTAACCACAGCTTGAAATCATCATAGTGTTTGTGCCATAGCATAATGTTGTTGCACTGGATGACTTCCAGAAAGTACACGAGAACGTAACCCAAATCTGCGGCTAACTTTCTTCTTTTTTACCAAAAAAACCTAATGCCTTTCA
>CAYGUN010000081.1:2553-9791 GCA_964353025.1 uncultured Bacteriovoracaceae bacterium | reverse complement strand
AAGCTATCTTATCGCAGTATAAATAAAGATTTAATTGGGAATACCTTAGCGAGTTTTACGATTTCAAATGAAGTATCCGATACGAAATATTTTGATATTTTTGAAATTTTCCCAGGTGTCGATTTAAGTAATTAAAAATTGGTAAAAAACAAGTTATGGATATAAAAGAGAAAATCAAAAATATTGAGTATAATAATTATTATCCCCTTTTTTTTACAATAATTTTCATTCTTATTCTCATACAATACTCTTTTTCTACATTAGATGCTATTTTTTATGATCTGTGGGCCAAGCTTGATTTTGGTATAGAGAATAATAAAAGCTATGTTGTCATCACGCTTGATGAAGAGAGTGATGAATTTCTTGGTGAAGTTTATCCGTATACTTATGCAACTCATACCAGGATTTTAAAAAAAATTATTGATGATAAGCCTGTAAGTATCAACTATTTCGTTGAGTTATTAGAGCCTGATTCCAAAATTGATTCTGTTTATTATAAAAAATTTAAAGAACAAATTTTTCAATACAATAACAAGGATGGAAAGTTTTTCTTTGCAACAGATATTGATGCGTGGGGGGAACAGCTTCCACCTAAGGAATTGAGGGAAGTTGGCTATGCGTTGGGGCATATTAATCAAGATGGCCAAATTTTTTCAAAAGATGAAGTTTCAAGAAGAGTTATCTTAAATATATCAGGAGAGAATTCATTCCACCTTCAAGTGGCCAATTACCTAAGAGTTAAAAAAGGACTTGAACCTTACTCAACAAAATCATTTTTAGGTTCTTACTACAATGAAGAAGCTGATGCTATGTTTGCCATGTATCGCTTTTTTACCAATCCTAACCCCGATAAAACAAGTATTTTAAGAATCCCATTTCATAGAGTTTTCTCAGTTCCGGAAGGCTTTTTTAAAGATAAAGTTATTTTAATTGGACCAAGGTATATTGCTAACTCTGCTGATTTTGTAAAAACTCCTTATCGCAAAGAAGGAGTGAAGTCATCTCGAATGAACCTTCATGCTGTTATTATTGAAGCCTTGGCCCAAGGCAAGACGATTTATCAAATTCCCGACATTGTTTCAGACATACTCTCAATTTTAATTGCGATTTTTCTTTCGTATATAATTTCCAGAGTTCGCCCCACAAAAGGTCTTTTGATTACCATCATGATCATGATTGGGGTTTTTGTTGGATCTTATTTTATATTCTCAATCTTCGGACTTTGGTTGAAAATGTCCCACATCATATTAAGTATTTTTGTTGTTTACTATATATGGGTTCCTTTTAGAGCAATCGGAGAATACCAAACAAGATATGCGATTCAAGAGGAAGCTAAGCTTTTAAAGCAGGTAGATAATTTAAAAAGAAATTTTATTTCTTTAATGAGCCATGATTTAAAAACTCCTGTGGCCAAAATAGCAGGTATCGCCGATATCCTGGCCGTCCAATATGATAACACGGCCAATCAGCGACAGCTCATTGATAATATAATCGACTCAACTAAAGAGCTTAACAAGTTCATTACCTCTATCCTTGATTTAACCAAGGTTGAATCGAGAGAACTTACTATTAAAAAAGTTCAAAAAGACGTGAATACTATTGTAGAGGCCGTAGTTGAAAAATTAAAATTTGAAGCGAGCTCTAGTGAAATTATCTTCGAGACACAACTGTCTCCACTGTATCCAGTTACTATTGATGTTGAGCTCATTAACAGAGTGATTTCTAATCTAATAGAGAATGCAATCAAGTACTCAGGCAACGGGTCAAAAATTGAAATTAGTACATGGGATGATGACACATGGGTCTATATTAAGATAAAAGATAACGGAGTGGGTATTAACCCAGAAGATTTAGAGCATGTTTTTGATAAATTTTTTCGTGTCAAAAACGACTCTAGCCACAAAATTAAAGGCTCTGGGTTAGGTCTTTACTTGGTGAGATATTTTGTTGAGCTTCACCAAGGTGAAATTACAGCTGAATCGACTCTTGGCGACGGAACCACCTTTACAGTTAAGCTCAAAAATGAATAAATTGTATTGCCTCTAAGGAGGGGTTTATTATGTATAAAGTACTAGTTGTTGATGATGATAAGGTTTTACAAAGCTCTGTCCGCCAAGCTCTCGAATATCACAATTTTGTGGTTGAAGTAGCTGACAATGGGAAAGAGGCAGTAAGCGCTATCTATCGCGAAAAATACGACTTAGTTGTTATGGACGTGAATATGCCTGAGATGGATGGTCTTGAGGCATTGGTTGAGATTAAAAAGCATGACCCTAGTGTTATTGTTCTTATCTTAACTGCCTTTTCCAATGTCTCAGATGCTGTTAAAGCCGTTAAAGAAGGGGCCTATAATTATCTTGAAAAACCTATTTCCTCTGAAAACCTAGTTGCTCTTATAAAAAGGGCGTTGAAAGCAAGGTCCTTAGTTGAAACAACAGCTTTTTCTGCTCCAACTTTATCGTTGAGTAATGAGAATTCCTCTGATGATAAATTTGTTGGTCAGTCCAATGTTATGCAGAAGGTTTTTAATATTATTTCACGTCTGGCCCAGGTTCAAACGCCTGTTCTCATTCGCGGGGAATCAGGAACTGGTAAAGAGCTTGTTGCAAAGGCCATTCATTTTAATGGACCCAGAAAAGACAATAAATTTGTGACCATTAATTGTGGGGCAATACCTGAAACTCTAATTGAGTCAGAGCTATTTGGACATGAAAAAGGTGCTTTCACTGGAGCAGATTCCAGAAAAATTGGGAAGTTTCAGTACGCTGATGGTGGCACACTTTTCCTTGATGAAATTGGAGATGTCCCTCTTGCCATGCAAGTAAAGCTTTTGAGAGTTTTACAAGAGAAAAAATTTACGCCAGTTGGTTCGAATAGAGAGGTAACAGCAGACGTAAGAATTATCGCTGCTTCTCATAAACCTTTTGAAGAAATGATAAAAGAAGGAACATTCAGAGAGGATTTGTTTTATCGTCTTAATGTTCTTCCTGTTTATTTACCACCCTTAAGAGATAGAACTACAGATATCCCACATCTTGTTGGTTATTACTTAAATTATTTTAATACCGTTCATAACTTGAGCATTAAAAGCCTTGCACCTGATGTTGAAAAAATATTTGAAACTTATAAGTGGCCAGGGAATATTAGAGAATTAAGAAATGTAATAGAGCATTGCTTTATTATGGAATCAGGCGATGTTATTCAAAAGTCATCACTCCCAGCTAACTTGATAGGTAATACTCCGAAGTTTGAAGAAAAAGATGAGAGTATAATCGATCTTAAGGCCATTCAGGATTCTGTTCTTGATAATGATAATGAAGATTTACTTAAAGACTATAAATTTACCTTTGCCGTAAAAACTGACAACGATGATGTAAAGCTTGATTTTCAAGTTGCGAAAGATGAGTTTGAGAAAGAGTTTATTTCTCAAGCACTAAAGCTTAATAAGGGTAAAATTAATCAAACAGCATTAAATGCTAATATTCCAAAGAAGACCCTTCTTAGAAAAATTGAAAAATACGAAATTAGCCCTAAAGACTTTTACTAAGAGGTATCTGTGGGCAGATTTTGGCGTTTATCAGTTACTTCAATAACTATTATTCTTATTGATCAATTAACTAAGGCCAGCATTCAAAGCTCTTTTTATACAGGAGAGTCCCACTCTGTCCTTGATGGATTTTTTAGCATTGTTTATATGAGAAACTCAGGTGGTCTCTTTGGAACATTTGAAAACTCCAGCTTAAACTCTATTGCTTATACATTTCTTCCCATTTTTATTTGCATAGCTCTTTTTACAATGGTTATCAAAACAATAAAATTGAATTTTTATCTTCCTCTTGGATATTCACTTATTTTAACAGGGGCCTTTAGTAATTTGCTTGATAGATTGAGCTCGAGTGAAGTCCTTGATTATTTTCAAGTCATGGATTTCCCTTCATTTAATTTAGCTGATTTTTGTATTTTTGTAGGATTAAGTCTGATTAGCTATGATTTAGTCATCTCTTTAAAAAAGAAAAAGGACGGCTCAGATGTGGCCAGTACTTTATAAAGGTACAGATCTTATCATTTATTCTTATCCACTATTCATGGGAATGTCTTGGGGACTTTCTTACCAATTAACAAGAGGGATACTCGAAAGTAAGGGAATCTCTCTTAAGGGCTTTCAATTTCTTTTCTGGGGAATCTTCTTAAACAGTTGGGTTGGCGCCAAAGTTTTTTATTTGATTACATCAGGAAAAACAGACCTAACAACAAACTCTTCGTTTTGGCTCGGAGGAGGATTTGTTTTTTATGGAGGGTTTCTTTTTTCTCTTATCTTTGTTCTCTTGTATTGTTTGGTCTTTAAAAAATTTAAACTATCCGACTTGGCCTATCTTTCGCCGGGGCTGGCCTTTGGACATGCCTTGGGCCGTATTGGTTGCCTCTTGGCAGGATGTTGCTTTGGAACGACTTGCTCTCTACCTTGGGCCATACATTTACATGATGAATGGAGGCATCCAGTGCAGGCTTACGAGGCCCTGGGGTTAGTTTTCATTGGGTTCTTTATATTAAAATTAATTAGAAAAAATACACCAGGGGTTCAAGTTGTTTTGAGCTATATTGGTAGCTATTCACTACTCAGGTTTTCCCTTGAATTTATTCGTGGAGATAAAATCCGAGGAGTTTATTATGGGCTATCGACTTCTCAGTGGGTTTCGCTGGTTTTGATCATGACTTTATTAATTGTTCTAATTAGAAATCGTATAAAAAATACATAACTTCAGCTTTATTTTAATGCGATGCGTTTTTGTTTATGCTATGGTAATGCATGGAAAAGATATCTAAAATTAGGTACTTGGCATTCATTTTGGTTCTTTTTTTACCGCGCTCTTATGCTGGTTGCTCTGAGGATTTATTTATGGACCTCGAGCAAAGAGTTGGCAGCTTTGTTGATAAGCTCAAATCTATTCAAAGGAAGGAAACAGTACTGTTTGAAAGCCAGTCCCGTTCTAATATTCTAAGAAGTGGTCTCCCAAAAGAAGGGAGTTATGAAATAATTCGTTCAACTGGGGATGAAACTTTTCGTCATTTTACGACTATTGAAAATATTAAGAAAATCAAAGAATCAAGAAAGTTGATTGCGGGTCATATGCCATCTAGTAGAAATGATGGTTATTATGAAATAACTTATGGAGATGTTACTGGCGTTTTCATGACAACAAAGGAAATTGAAAGCAGTGGTGATCTTTTCTATATTGATTTTAAAATTCCAAAAGGCATTTCAATTATCAAAATGAATGAGTTTAGAGGAGAGTATGTAATACCTGGGGCCAGAAATTGGAAACCATGGTTTCTTGATTATATAAATAAATCTCCTGAAAAATATGAAGGCTTACTTAAATATTTACAAAAAAATAGCCAAGGCTTGCTGGTGCCGAAAGATAAAGCTTTAGAGGTACCGATTGAAATTCTAGGGAGTTCTGATTAAGCAGATTCTTCTTCTGAATCATCACCAGGTTTTTTCATGCCAGCAGCATCATAGAGTTCGGGAAGTTTAGTTTCATCAATATAAAGCTCTGATTCGAATGTCTCATTTCCCCAAGCTGTGAAAGCGTCATCATGCTCATACATAGTAATAGTCTCCCACGGACAGTCTTGAGAGCAGTTTTGACAACCAATACAACGAGAGAGATCGATTTCAACCGTTTGTCTGAAGCCTGGATTTTTTGGATCAGGACCTGCAACAAGCTCAATCGAGTCTACTGGACATCCGGCAATACAAACTTCACACCCAGTACATCCACTTTGATGAACGACTGCAAGTAGCTTAGGTGGTCTTTTCCCCTTGCGAACGGGTTTAAATCTAGCTGAGTGGAATGGGTTTTCTACTTTTATATTACTCATGGGCTTATTATAGTCTCTTTATAGGGGCGATTAAAGCCCTAAATCTATTGCTATTTACTCATACAATATGATGTATTTATAAACTATAGTCCTCATAGTGTAAATGTGGTAGGTATTGGACATTAAAGGGATTTGTTCTAAATAATAATTGTTGGTATTTATATGGATAGAAGACTTCGATTTGTAACTGCTGCAAGCCTTTTTGATGGGCACGATGTTTCAATTAATATTATGAGACGTCTGCTTCAGTCAAAAGGCGTTGAAGTTATTCACTTGGGCCACAACCGCTCTGCCCAAGAAGTCGTGGATGCGGCCATATCAGAAGATGCCCATGCTATTGCTTTAAGCTCTTATCAGGGCGGTCATAACGAATACTTTGCTTATATCAGAGAGTTACTGGATAAGGCCGGAGCACAAGAGGTGAGAATCTTTGGTGGCGGTGGGGGAGTTATCACTCCTAAAGAAATAGAGGCCCTTCACAAAAAAGGTATCACTAGAATTTATTCCCCCAAAGATGGTATGGATTTAGGACTTGAGGGGATTATTGATGACATGATTCAAAAGTCTCAATACTCGACTCTTGAAGGTATTGATTTAAAAAGTCTTAAAGGTAAAAAACTTAATGCCAGAGAGTTATCTAAAGTTCTCTCTCATATTGAAGATGAGGGGTCTTTGCCTTTTGAAGTAGCGGAAGGAAAAATTCCTGTTATTGGAATCACAGGAACCGGTGGGGCGGGGAAGTCATCTTTGATAGATGAGTTATTACTTCGTCTTAATAGATATTATAGCGATAAAAAGGTGGCCTTGATTTCAGTTGATCCCACAAAGAAAAAAACTCAAGGAGCTTTATTAGGGGATAGGATTAGGCTTGGTAGCGCAAGTTATGAGCAATTTTTTATCAGATCCCTTGCCACTAGAAACTCTAAAACAGAATTATCACCGCAAATCTCTAAAGTTGTATCATTTTTAAAATCTCAAAGCTTTGATCTCATTCTGGTTGAAACTTCAGGCATTGGTCAGGCCTCTGATGAAATCACGACCGTGTCTGATAAATGTATCTATGTAATGACACCCGAATATGGAGCTGCCTCTCAACTTGAAAAAATTGAGATGCTAGAGTCTGCGAATTTTATTGTGGTTAATAAATTTGAAAAACCAAGAGCGGAAGATGCTCTACGTGATGTGCGAAAGCAATATAGAAGAAATAAAAAATTATTTGCGGGTCACGAAGGAGCTCCAACCGATGAAGAGCTTCCTATTTACGGGACAATGGCCAGCAAGTTTAATGATTTTGGGGTGAACGCTCTTTTTAAAGATATTGTAAGTTCCATTAATTTTGATATTTCAAAAGAATT
>CAYGUN010000081.1:0-2453 GCA_964353025.1 uncultured Bacteriovoracaceae bacterium | reverse complement strand
TACCAGGTTTTTTTCCTTATTGTGCCGGAATTTTTCCTTTTAAAAGAGCAGATGAAGACCCAAAAAGAATGTTTGCTGGAGAAGGTGGCCCTAAGCGGACAAATACCCGGTTCCATTACCTCTCTGAGAATGACAAGTTTAAAAGATTATCAACGGCATTTGATTCGGTTACTTTGTATGGGGAAGATCCCCATCATCGGCCTGATATTTATGGCAAAGTTGGTGAATCGGGAGTGAGCATATGCACGCTTCAAGATATGAAAGATCTTTATGATGGATTTGATCTTATCTCTGCTTATACGTCAGTTTCTAAAACAATTAATGGACCAGCACCTATTATATTGGCCATGTTTCTAAATGCGGCCATCGAGCAAAATTTAAAAGGAAAAGATAGAGAAGATAAGAATAAATGTATTGAAATTATGAAGGCGGTTCGTGGAACTGTTCAAGCGGATATCTTAAAAGAAGATCAGGCCCAGAATACATGTATTTTTTCTCTTGAGTTTGCTTTAAAAATGATGGGTGATGTTCAAGAGTATTTTGTTAAAAATAAAATTAAAAATTATTATACTGTTTCAATTTCAGGCTACCATATCGCAGAAGCTGGGGCCAATCCGATTACTCAATTGGCCCTGACTCTTTCCAATGGATTTACTTATGTGGAGTATTATTTAAGTAGAGGACTCCCGATAGATGAATTCAGTGAAAATCTGTCTTTCTTTTTTAGTAATGGACTTGATCCTGAATACACCGTCATTGGTCGAGTGGCTCGAAAAATATGGGCAGTAACTCTTCGAGATAAATATGGTGCCAAGCCCAAGGCCCAAAAATTGAAGTATCATATTCAAACATCAGGTAGATCACTTCACGCACAAGAAATTGATTTCAATGATATAAGAACAACACTTCAAGCTTTTCTTGCACTAAGTGATAATTGTAATTCTCTTCATACGAATGCTTACGATGAGGCCATTACAACACCAACCGAAGAAAGTGTTCGTAGGGCCATGGCGATTCAAATGATTATCAACCGAGAATTTGGGTTGAATAAAACTGATAATCCACTTCAAGGTTCATTCATTGTCGATGAATTAGCCGACTTGGTTGAAGAGGCTGTATTGACACAATTTGAGCAAATATCAGATCGTGGTGGTGTTCTTGGGGCAATGGAGAGTATGTACCAACGAAGTCAGATTCAAGAAGAGTCTCTTTATTATGAGTCATTAAAAGACAGTGGCGAATTACCGATTATAGGTGTTAACACTTATAAGGCCGACAATCTTGCAGAGCAAATGAATCAAGAAATTGAATTAACTAGAGCTTCTACTGATGAGAAAGAAGAGCAAATTAAAAGATTAGAAAAGTTTCACAGCACCCATGAAAAAGAAGCTCAAAAGGCTTTAGATAAATTAAGAGAAGTTGCATTAAGTAATGGAAATATTTTTGAAGAGCTTCTTGATTGCGTAAGAGTTTGTAGCCTTGGCCAAATTACTCATGTTCTTTATGAAGTGGGTGGAAAATACAGAAGGAATATGTAATGGCAAAAATATATACAAAAACAGGGGATACGGGTCAAACAAGTTTAGTTTCTGGCACGAGGGTTTCTAAAGGAGAAGATAGAATTCAGCTTTATGGAGATGTTGACGAGCTTAACTCTCATATCGGCTATTTTTTAAGTATATGCGACGATAAAGACTCGAAAAAAATCCTAGTGAAAATTCAGTCGTCCTTGTTTGATTTAGGATCAAACTTGGCTTGCGAAGAATCCAATAGAGATAAGTATAAATTACCCCAAATAAGAGAAAGTTTAATTCAGTTATTAGAATCTGAAATTGATCGAATGGATAAAAAACTGTCACCTTTAAAGAACTTTATTTTACCTGGTGGAAATCCTGGAGCAAGCTACGCTCATATTTGTAGAACTGTAAGTCGTAGGGTTGAGGTGGATCTTGTTCGATATACCGAAGAATCCAAAGAGAAAGCTCCGGAAAATGCTATTAAACTTTTAAATAGATTAAGTGATTACTTTTTTGTTTTGTCTCGTTATATAAATCTAAATTCTTCAGTGGAAGAGATTATTTGGCAGCCAAACTAGTTATTTCTTTTTTAGAAGATTTCCTATTTTGCCCAAGACTGTTGTGTTTTCATTCTCGCTCTCATTTTTCTTTTTTTTCTCTAAGCGCTTCTTTCTCATATCTGCAAAATGACTTGCGTTATTTCTTACACTCGACTCTAGTTCGATTTTAACTTCTTTTCCTTTTAAGGGGTTTTTTAGATTTGATAAAGACATGAACTCTGTCCCCCTTTTTTCCCCATTGTAGGTAAAATGCTCAACGTCAGAGGCTGACATTTTTTCTTTAGCAAGCTCTAGAATAGTGTCTCCTATTCTTATTTGATCACCAATATAAACGTGATTTTCTGTAAGGGAGCTTTCATTTAAAAAAGTCCCATTT
>CAYGUN010000080.1:5171-9844 GCA_964353025.1 uncultured Bacteriovoracaceae bacterium | reverse complement strand
AGTTTTCTTTTAATGTTTTCCCTTTTTAGCTCCCAAGCTTTTGGGCAGCAGTTTGCTTTGCCTCAATACGAAGAAGATGTTCTTAAATCTGCTTTAGGTATGAACTCTGATATTAATAATAATTCAGCTACTGAGCGGGTAAAGCTTTGGCTTGAACCCAAGCTTGATAATACCCAAGGTAGTGTTTTCAATCCTATATATCAAGACATTTTTGATGTATATAAGCAGTCTTTAGGAAGTGTGGCACAAAACGCGAAGGCCAGAAAGGAGGGTTCTGGCTTTCTGAATGATGTGATTAAACCCTTGGAGCGAAATGATCTTGATAAACTTACGACTTATGCAGATCTGATTAAGCAAGTTGGGTCCGACGTTGGAAGTTTCTATATGGAAAAATGTGGAAGTGAATTTGATAAAAACAAACCTCAGTGTCAGCAAGCAGAGAAAGTTATTGAGAGTGCTCATAAGAATAAAGAAGAGTTAGTTGATGCTGTCAATAATAATAGTTACGGTAGTCTCTCCTATATCAACCAAAGCGGTTTTTTTAGTGATGTGGATTATGCTTACGAGAGTATGAATCAAATTAAAGACGGAAGGCTTTTAAGACCTAACTTTCAAGAATTAATAGAAAAAGCTCAAAATCAAACTGTGGCCGATGTTTGGAATAAATGCACGATTGATTTTAAAGCAGCTGGTAAAGCAAGTGACACAAGCAATGTTTACAAGAGCGTTGATCTTATAGCGGGTGAGTTTTCAGCAGGTGCTAGTTGTAATGCAGGGCCAAATGTTATTTCTGAAGAGCAGCAGATCAATATGAGTAAAATGGCAAAGGCCATGGAGGATGAGTACCATAGTCCTATGTTGGATAGAATTGAGGCAGGTAAGTCAGAGGTTCAAAAATATCAAGAACAATATGCAAAAAATGAAACAAAGAAAAATTTGGCACTAGCATTGTCTAAGCAAATAAAAGCTGATGCTGGAACAAATATGGATGATATTCAAAAAGAATATACGGCCCTGGAAGAGAATAAAGAAGTGGCCCAAAAACTCTCTGATGAAATGGAAGAATTTAATAAAATGTGCAAAGAACTCTATCATTCCAAAAAAGAATTGGATGAGCAGTATAAACCGGTTAGCACGGCCAGTTTAAGGGCCAGAAGTCAAGGAGGCTATCAAGGAACAATGACTCCAAATTATGAGTTGATTGCTCAATCAAACAGAGACTATTATCAAAAACTTAATGAATTTAAAAGTGGAGTAGGTTCAAAAACCATATTATCTAGACAATCTGAGGTCGGAAATACTCTGTCTTGGAAAATGAAAAAAGCTGAAGCATTAGGGCTTTCTCTCCCAGAGGGGAAAAGTTATAAGGATCTCAATGATACAGATTTAAAGAGAATGAATATTGACTCATATGCAGATCCTGCCATGGTCGATATAGGTAATGGCCTAGTGGTTGGAGTTATGACTCCCAATAGAGATGGGCAAATGAAACCTGTTGTCAATTCGATGCAAGAGATATGGAATCAAAATATTTCAGATCGTGGAATTTTTCCAGGCAGTGGCGCAACTGCACTAGTTCGAGCGCGTTTTATGAATCTTATGCAAAATGATTTTATGGACAAACTAATTTTAAGTCCTAAGTTTCAGCGGGCCATCGGAATGGATAAAATTTCTAGTGAAGAGTCCATGGTGGATAGATGTATCAGCTCTGGCAGTGTTTTTGGAAAAAGAAAAGAGAGTAGTTTTTTGGGACATCCTATTTATGAAGGGACAGATAGAGAAGATTTTCTAACAGAGAGAGATATTCTTGAAGCCTATATGGAAGTAAAAGATGGGCTTATTAGAACAACGAATGAAACAGATGATGTTATGGTTGCTTTGTCTCAGTCAGGGTACCCAGATATGGCCATCACAGATAAATTTTTAAAGGATACTGTTAGAGATAGACCACTTGCTCTGATTAAGTTCATCCAGTCTACTCAAGATCCCAATCAGTCAGCCCTTTTATGTGGTTATTTGCAAGAGGCCATGGAAGATGAGGAGTATCACGATAGAGTTCAAATGATGATTGGTGTTGGGACAATCGCGGGAATTGGACTGGCCATTGGAGGATCCTTTTTCACTGGCGGAAGTTCTCTCTTGCTCATCAGTGGTTTAAGTTTTGGTTCAGGGGCCGCAAGCAGTGCTTATATTTTAAATGAAAACTCTCATTTAAAAACAATGGAGTACAAGCAGCAACTGGCAGTTATTAATAAGGATATGGAAGTCTATGATCAATTAACTCGTGGAGAACAAATTGATGAGGATATTACAGTGAATACACTTTGGTTGGGATTGAATGCGGCCTTTATGGGAGTCGATGTTGCTCAAGGGATGCAAGGGCTCAAGGCCTTAAGAAACCCTGCCACTTTAAAAAAACTTGGCCAGGCCACCAGTAAGGTCGGTGGAAAAGTTAAAGCAGGCGATTTAGTTTTAATAGATAAGTATATAGTCTCATCCGGTAGTGAAAGTGTCGTTTTGAAAGCAGTAGAAAAATGTGTCACCAAAACAGGTACTGCGTTTAAAGCTTGCATGGATGGGCTGATGGAGGCCAGTGAAGATTTCCTGATTGCTGTTAAAACTTTTAAGGAACAATCTGATCAATTAGCTAAGAATGAAGAAGTGATGAAGGCCATAGGAGTTAAATCAGGGGACAAGGCCAAGTATTATGAAACCATTACCAAAATTGCGGTAGACCCTGAGTATTCAAAAGTTTTAAAACAAGTGGATGTTTCAAATCTCAGTGATTTGGAAAAAATAGAGGCCAGAAGCCTTATTCTTGATATTGTGGCCGTCAAGCAGTTTAAAGGAAAAACTCAGACTCAAATTTTAGAAGAGCTTAAGGGCGTTTTGAATTCTTGTCGACTTGCCTCTACGTAATAATTTTTTTCTTAACTATTTCTGTCCCAATAATAAATAACTGAATAGCAAAAAAGCTCATTAAAAAAATGGCGCCACCTTCACTGAATCCATAAGAATGAAGTCCTGTGGCCAAAATATAATTCACTCCAAACCAGGCCATCATAACACTTAAAAAAGCACCGGCCACCAGGGGGATAAAGTTTTTATTGCTTACCCATTTGGTATATTTGCCATGCAAGATGGCCATATAAATAAGAAGCACAATGAGTGACCAAGTCTCTTTTGGATCCCAGCCCCAAAACCTCCCCCAAGAATAATCGGCCCACACACCACCTAAAATAATTCCTGCACTTAAGAGCACTACGCCAAACTTCATACAAGTGTAGATGAGGTCAATATAATAATTGGTCTGGGCCTTATCTATTTTTCCTTTCAATGATTTAAGCAACACTATATTGGCCAGGATCCAACTCAGGGCCAAAGCGGCATAAGAGAGAATAATAGTTGTTACGTGAGTTGAGAGCCAAAAATTATCACGCAAGACTGGTACTAGAGTTTGAATTGAGGGGTCCAGCATATTATTGGCAAATTTCATCATGAGAAGGCATAGGAGATTATAAGAGAGTCCCCCGATCAAAAAAAGTTTATCCTTTTTAAAACTGAAGATAATGACAGACAAAACCAGTGCACCGAAACCTGAGAACATAACAGTCTCATACATATTGGTAATAGGCGCACGTCCTGAAATTATGATCCTCATGATCATCGCAGTGAGCTCGAGGGAAATTGTCAGAGCGACAAAGAGTACTCCTACTCGATTTTTCTTAAGGGAGACTAGCAAAATAATACCTAACAACACTGAAAGCATGGCCCAGGTAAAGAGTCGGGCTTTGGCATAGGTTAATTCAATCAGGTAGGAGTCAGGTTCAATCTCTATATACTTATCTTTTGCTTGCAGAAAAATTACTTCGAAGGGGTTTTCATAGTCTTGTTTGAAAGTATTAACCTTATCTTCAGTCAAAAAGAAAGGCAGTGCCACCCAATTGATTGCGTCATCTTTAATTTCAGGCAGTGTCCAAAGCTCCCCTGCTGTGAGTTTTTCGTAAAAACCTAAACGACTTAAAACTTTATTTAAGTCTTTCTTGTAGGCATCATTTTGTTTTTGCCCCATGTATTCGGAGCGAAGAGTTTGTTTTTGAGGCAAAAGGCGTTTTACTTCTATGGAGTGAGCACTCTCATCAAGGCCCAAAAGCTCTTTTACTTTAATATGATCCACTCGAATGGGAATTTCTAATGAGTTTTTAAGTCCCATGGACTCAAGGGAGAGGACGCAAAATAAATTGGTGGCATTATTATCACCGAGCTTAGATTCACCGGTAATATGTTTAATAGTCTCAGTGGCCAAGACGTAATAAGGTTTAACTCTTCCTCCAGCTTGTACAGGGAGGGATTCAAGGTATTTTCCGCAAAAATAATTTTCACTCGCAACAAGATTAAGAGTGAACAGGGTCAGCAATATTATGAGTTTCATTTTGTACCACTTTTTTTATTGTTTTCTTTCTTCTAGCAAATCCAAAATGCCATATACTTCCAAGGACTAAGAGTAAACTGCCTAAATACTTAATGGGCCGGCCTGGATCGAAGTTAACACTTAAAACTGATCCGTACCCGCCCTCTTGGGCCTGAAAATAAGAAGCTTGATAGAAGGTGAAATTATTGTATTTAAGCGGGTTATTCATATAGACATGGTATTGTTGGTTTGTTTTTCCAGT
>CAYGUN010000080.1:0-5071 GCA_964353025.1 uncultured Bacteriovoracaceae bacterium | reverse complement strand
ATGGGAGTGACTGCAATGGGGACTTCTGCGGGGTAGCGCTCTCTTTGATAATTGAGGAGGCGAAATTCAAATCCCATCCAGGGCAGATCGGCAATGGGGGAGTCATTAAAGTCATGCCCAGTCCACGTCTCTTCTGACTTGTTGTAAAAAGCAATAGTTTGACCAAAAGCAAATAGATGGGGCTTTTCTTCAAAAAATTTCAAAGAGAAAATTTTGAAAGCAGAATCTTCAATCACCTTGGCCTCTTTTGTCATAGGCAGTGGAGAGATCTCTGGGAAAAAATGATAAGTCCTTCCCATTTCAGTTAGCATAAAATGTCTTTGCCCTTGTCTGGTCTTGCCTTCTTTCAGGCCTCTCGTTTCAGGTGTGAAACAAGTGTTTTGAGAGGAGTTCCAAATAATGAGCTTAGATGCAGGGTTCATTTTAAAACACGGGTAAATGCTCTCTGGCATATAGTGGATATTAAGCAGGCCCATCTTCGTGCTGCTTTTATAATCTGAATAGGGATGCACAGAAAGTGTCACATTTTCTGAAAATCTATCATTATAAATCTGATACTGAGCTGAACTATATCCTTTCATTTCAGTAGGGGATGACTTCCATTCTATTTTACTTTCAGCAAAGGGGAGAAAGCGCAGCAGTTTTATTTCTGGCAGATCTGAGAATTTTTCATTTTCAATTTTAAAATCTAATTGTGTTTCACCTGCGTAAAAAGGCATGGGGCTGGTGAGTTTGATCTCTTTTTCAAGATGCTTAATTTCAAATTCATCATCGCCTACCACTATTTTTCTTTGGGCCAAATTGGGAGGCAGAGTAATATTTCCATCAACTCCAGAGTAAAAAGTAACAAAAGAGCCCACAAAGATAGTGAGAAGCCCCAAGTGTAGGACATAAAAGCCGTAGAGTCTTTTTTGCATGGGCATTCTTAGCAAAGTCGCAAAAAAGATGCTTAGAAACATCAGAAATTGAATGAAGAAGAATAAATGAGATTTATAGACTAGGCGATTGGCGTATTCAGCTCCATGGTAGCTTTCCATAAAAGTTCCGTATATAAGACAAATAGTGAACGCAAGGATGATGACAACTGCAAATTGAGCAGAGCCAAGTCTTTTTTCAATTTTTTTTAGTAGGGAAATCATAATTGCAGCAATATTACATTATTGGTTCGAGCTAGACAATTTAAGAGCATTATTTATTCATAAGTTTTGCAATGGGCCACAAAATGGACAAGATGAGCGGTTGGTGAATGAGATAGATAATAAGTGATCTCTTTCCCATCCACGCTAAAGCACGTGTCAGAGCATTTTGAGAAAAAGATATTTTTGCAATCTGCTCACTAAATATTTGTCCTAGTAAGACCACCCAAAACCAAGGATAGAGTGGAATAAAATCCATTGAGACAATATGAGGCAGAAAGGCCAGAGAGCTTGTATCTAAGTCGAAATATAAATAAGTGCTAATGATTAGGATAATCACGGCCCCTGAGAGCATTTTACGGTTTATGAAAAGTAATCCAAGTAAAGAACTCGCAGCAATGCAGTGAAGTGTGCCAAAATAAATCCAATTTTGTGGAAAGAGAAAATAAGTTGAGGCCGAAATCCCGATTGCACAAAGAGCAATTTTGCGAAACCTTCTGCCTACTTTTCCCCAATGAATCCCCTCTTTATTGGCCAAATGAAGGGAAACTCCCACGCAGATAAGAAAGAAAAAGACAATGAGTCGTGGAAAATAATACCAGAAAGGAGTTTTCATGCTGAAGGCATAGAGTCCCAACATATTTAAATCGTAACTAAAGTGAAATATGGCCATCAGAACAATAGTGAAACCACGTAATATATCTAAAAAATAGGATCTTGGGCCCATTTATTTATCCTCTTTGACAGTTATTAAAAAAAAAGAGATCTTTAGGACTTGTTTTAAGTATATAGGCAGGGTGCATGACGTCCATAAAAATTCTTTCAAATAGGGCAAATCAACTCGCAGAGGCGGCCCTTTATGACTCCAAAGAGGTGGATACGACAGCAGAAATTTTTGATTTTGCTTGGCCAGAGTCTTCTTCACGTGTGTAT
The DNA here is from genome assembly GCA_964353025.1 of uncultured Bacteriovoracaceae bacterium. Lineage (GTDB taxonomy): Bacteria > Bdellovibrionota > Bacteriovoracia > Bacteriovoracales > Bacteriovoracaceae > CALFYV01. The sequence goes on along the minus strand of CAYGUN010000080.1, from coordinate 3,002 downwards.
TTCGCCATTAATAAAGAAAATAAATTATGTGATTTTTCCTATTCTCAGGTGGATGATTTTTCGTTGAAAGTCTTTCTAGAAGCCTTTATAGCGCTTTTTCGAGACAAGAGTTTAGAGTCTTTAAAAGAGCTCTCAGCACGCGAGATGGACTATTTTCTCAGGGACTCAAAGCATGAATCCTCTTTTTCAGATATTATTATTATTGAAGTCTGGACCAAGTATATAAAAAAAATGGTGAAGGAAATAAGCAAAGCTTTATTGAAAAACTCCCAAGCTTACGCTTATACTTATGATAGAGAGACATTTGGTGTTTTTTCACAGCTAGGCCCGCAATTGAAAAAAGAGAGGCTGGCCGGTGCCATAGATTATTATAGAGATGAGTATTTTAAGTCGAATAAAGATTTAAAGATTAAGCTTGAGGATGTAGATGGGATGGTTGTGGTGCTGAAAATTGAAAATTCTCACGATAAAGAGCATATTTTGGAGAATTTAAGAGTTTTTTTAAATGACGTATTTAATGAAAAAGAATTTAATACAATCGCTGATTTTTAAATTGAAGGTGGAATAATGAAGATCTATTTATCTATTTTAATGTTATTTGGACTGGTTAATATAGGTTTAGCTGAAGTGAATGCTAAAAACGGCGAGAAGCTGTTTAATAAGTGTATATCCTGTCACGGTAAGGATGGTATGGGCAAAAAATCTCAGAATGCTCCTATGATTGCGGGTCAATATGACTGGTATGTTGAATCTCAGGTGAAGGCGATACAGTCTAAAAAAAGAGAAAATGCGAACACAAAAAAGATGTATCCGTTCGTAAAAAAGCTCACAGAATCGGAAGTAAAAGATCTTGCCGCTTATATCAGCAGCATGAAGCTTAAAAAATAGTTTGCATTATGGATCGTCTTGTAGCTAGAATGATTGAATTGGGAGAGTAAAACGCTCTATGGATAATGTTGGAACTTTAAGCTTTAAAGAATCAAAAACTCAAAAAGAGATCGTTGATACATATAATTTCAACATGGAAGTCTTCACTGGGTCGACTGACTTTGGGTGGAATTTAGATAATATCAAGTCCGAGTTGAAGGATGGATGGAAGCTATATTCTGCTATAGAGGGCGCTGGCGAGATTGTAGCCGCCATTTTTATGAAGATTGATGGACCTGTTCTTTATACTAAGAATACTCCCATCAGGCTTGATTACCAAGGAAATGGCTATTCTCACATGATTAAAGAGTTCTATGAAGAGTTTGCTACTGATAAAAAGACAAAGAAAATAGTAAATATTTGCCCTGTGGATAGCTTTCGCATGATTTCTTTAAATGAAAGACATGGCTATACGAAGACCGGAAAGACCTATGGGGAGAATAATTTTTTAGAGGAATGGGAAAAAAAGATTTCATAATTAAATAAAGTGTGCATAAAATTTAAGAAAAAAGGATTTTTTTTCGATTATACTTCAAAGGATTTGGTTAAATTAATGTCAATAACAATAAAACGGAGGAGTTTTATGGCAGCGAAGAAGAAAGCAACAAAGAAAAAAGCTACTAAAAAGGCAACTAAAAAAGTAGCAAAGAAAGCAACAAAGAAGAAAGTAGCTAAAAAAGCAACAAAGAAGAAAGCTACTAAGAAAAAAGTAGCTAAGAAAGCAACAAAGAAGAAAGCTGCTAAGAAAGTAAAAGCAAAAACTAAAAGAAAGCCAAATGCTGCTTTTATGAAAGCTTTAACCCCTTCTACAGCTCTAGCTGCTGTTGTTGGTTCTAAGCCAATCCCAAGAACTCAAGTTGTTAAAAAACTATGGGATTATATCAAGAAGAACAATCTTCAAGATAGCAAAAACAGAAGAAACATCAATGCTGATGCTAAATTAAAGCCAATCTTTAATGGTAAAGCACAAGTTTCAATGTTCGAAATGACTAAGTACATCTCTAAGCACCTTTCTTAATTAAAGGAATGTGTATAAGAAGGGCCTTTCGAGGCCCTTTTTTTTGGAAAATTTTTATGAGTTACTCTATTGTTGTTTTAGAAAATCCCTTAATAGAGAAAATTTTCTCTTTAAATCTTAAAGTCTATACAGGAACGGACTGTGTTTCGAAGAGAAGCCCAGAGGAAGTCATTGAGCTGCTTAATATTATGCCCAATATTGAGCTGATTGTAGTCAATGATGAGATAGGCTCGGTTAAAATGGGCTCTGTTCTTTTTAATTTTATTAAAAAGAGCTCCCTTAATATTCCCGTTGTCATTATTGGAGTATCCAATAAATATGACAAAGCAGGGGATTTTGATAAGCATGGAACTTTTCTACCCCAAAATACAGACATTAAAAATTTTGTAAGAACTTGTGCTAAACATCTTGGGATTACTTCAAAGGACATGGCCTCCAAGATTATGCCCGAGTATATGCCTATTCCTTTGGATTATTTTACAGGTCTGCAGAATTCGGTTTGCCCTCTCTATATTAAGGCCCCGGGCGAGGCCAAGAATCAGTTTGAAGCTTTCATAGAGAAAAATAATGGAATTAAGCAGGAAGTGCTTGATTCTCTTAGTAACCATAAAAACTTATATATTGAATCCAGGCAGAGAATTAAATTTGTGAATGATTATACTGCTCAATTGATTATAACTGCGCTTGAGACAACTTCTGTTGATGATATCCACAGCATTCTTGAGCCATCTATGAGTATACTTTTTGAACAGATGCAAGAGATAGGTATAGAAGAGAAGGTTATTGAAATGGCCAATAAGGCCACGCAGAAGGTTATTGAAGCAGTTAAGAAACAAAAAGAGTTTAAAAACTTCTTGGCCCGCTTATTAAGTGACACTTCCAGCTATTCTTATCATCACATGCAAGTCATCACCTACCTAACTTTTCATATGATTGAAAAACTTGATTGGGGAAAATCCGAGCACCAAGATAAACTGGCCTATGCAGCCTTTTTTCATGATGTGGCCCTGAAAAACGATGAACAGATCTTAATTCAAACCCAAGAGCAACTTAAGAG
>CAYGUN010000079.1:6907-9908 GCA_964353025.1 uncultured Bacteriovoracaceae bacterium | reverse complement strand
GTCCAAAGCTCAAGTTGAGCAAGAGTTTGGTTAGTAAAAGAGTTACTCATAACAAAAGATGGGTGACCTGTCGCACATCCAAGATTTACCAGCCGTCCTTCAGCAAGTAGAATGATTTGATTTCCACTGTTCATTGTATAAAGATCAACTTGAGGCTTAATTTCATCTTTCGTCTTGGCGTTTTTGTTTAACCAAGCAACATCAATTTCATTATCAAAGTGGCCAATATTACAAACAATGGCCTTGTCTTTCATTTTTTCAAAATGACGAGCTTGAATAATATCTTTGTTCCCAGTTGTTGTAACAATAATGTCACCTTCAACAACTGCTGTATCCATTTTCTTTACTTCGAACCCATCCATTGCAGCCTGAAGAGCACAAATCGGATCAATCTCAGTAACGATAACTCTAACTCCAGCACCTCTTAAAGAAGCGGCTGAACCTTTACCAACATCTCCATAACCAGCCACAACCGCAACTTTTCCGGCCATCATTACATCTGTAGCTCTTCTAATTGCGTCAACTAAAGACTCTTTACATCCGTACTTATTATCAAACTTTGATTTTGTTACAGAATCATTGATGTTAATTGCTGGAAGTGGAAGAGTTCCTTTATTCATTCTTTCATAAAGTCTATGTACACCAGTTGTTGTCTCTTCTGATAATCCTTTAATATCTTTCACATACTGTGGAAATCTATCAAGAACCATATTTGTAAGGTCTCCACCATCATCAAGAATCATATTAAGTGGCTGACCATCTTTGAAAGCCGTAAGAGTTTGCTCAATACACCAATCAAATTCTTCTTCGTTCATCCCTTTCCAAGCAAATACAGGAACACCTGCAGCAGCAATGGCAGCAGCAGCGTGGTCTTGAGTTGAGAAGATATTACAAGATGACCAAGTGACATCTGCTCCAAGCTCAACCAGAGTTTCAATAAGAACAGCCGTTTGAATTGTCATGTGAAGACAACCAGCAATTCGAGCTCCTTTTAGTGGTTTTGATGCTCCGAATTCCGTTCTTAAAGACATAAGCCCTGGCATCTCAGCTTCAGCTAGTCTAATTTCTTTCCTTCCATAATCAGCCAAAGAAATATCTTTAACTTTATAGTTTGTCGTCATGGCCTCACCATCCTTATAGTCAGTTTTCATAAAAAATCTCCTCAATATGGTTTTTATCACTTATAACTTTTATAGATTTGTGCCATAAGACAATAGCACTCTCATTAGTAGCTTACAAGAGGAGATCTGCCCAGATGGCAAGCTATACCGAAATTAATATGAACGATGCTCAAGAGATCCTGAGACTCTATGGCATAACTGGACTTACCCAGCTCACTCCCCTCGCATTTGGGATCTCCAACTCAAACTATAAAGTTATTTTGAATACAAATGACGCGCTTATTCTAAAAATATCCAATGATAAGAATGCCAATGAGCTTGCTGGAGAGCAACAAGTCCTTCAATACCTCAAGCAAAATGGATTCCCTTACTCTGTTAGCCCATATCTAACCAATGAAGGAAGTAGTGTTTATGAATGGGAGAGCTACACAGGAGTTATCTTTCCCTTTGTGGCCGGCGAGGTTCCTGAACTCAACCAAGAGAATCTTTTTACTATTGGAGCGGCCTTGGCCAGACTGCACCTTACATCCGAACATGCAGGTAATTTTTCTCATCTAAGACCCCATACAGATGTAGGCTTCGACCTGGCCCTCATTGCACCCTATTGTGAAAAAAAAGAGTGCCCAAAAGACTTCAAGCTGGCTTTTCAAACTATTTTTCCCGAGGGTGTACTCAAGCAGACCATTCAAAGCAATCTCCCTACCGGAGTCATCCATGGTGATATGTATTATGACAATACTCTTTTTAGAGACGGCCAACTTCAAGCGATTCTAGACTTTGAGCAATCAGGCACCGGGGAGTATCTTTTTGATTTGGGTATTTCAATATCTGGCAGTTGCTTAAAAAATGGAGACATAGACCTAGATTATACTCAGGCTTTTGTTGAGGGCTATGAAAGCGCGCGAGAGTTAAGCAAGGATGAAAAAACTCTTCTGTACTATGCTATTCTGGCCGGACTTTTCTCAATTTCAAGATGGAGAATTAAACGGTTCATTGAAAATAAATTAGATGAATCTAAAACTGAAAACTATAAAGAACTACTCCATCGTGCTTTAAGGTTTCATGATAAGGTTCTCAAATGAAATACCCTTTTTTTGCTACCTGCCCAACTGGAATTGAAGAACTGTTAAACCAAGAGCTCATCAATCATGGAGTCACTAATTCTGAAATTCAAAGCGGTGGTGTGGCCTTTAATTGCAGTGATATCAAACTAGTCGAATGCCTCGTCGATTTAAAAATGGCCAGCCGCCTACTGCACAAAATGCTAGAAGCTCCTATTAAAAATTTTAAAGATGTTTATAAGGCCTCGGTTGATTTCCCATGGGAGCGAATCTTTAAAAACAATGATACTATAAAAGTTAAAACAATCGTTTCCAAAGAATCTCTCAAAGAAAATTCCGATTGGAGTAATAGCTTTCTGTTTAATCAAAAATTTAAGGACGGCTATGTTGATAAAATGAGAAAGGCGACAGGCTCAAGACCTTCGGTTGATAAAATAGACCCTAATGTTTCTTTTCACCTCTTTATCAAAGATTCAGTCTTAAATGTTTATATTGATTTATGTGGCAAGCCGCTTAGTAACCGTGGTTATCGCGATAGAAAATTTAAGGCCCCCTTAAAAGAAAACCTTGCAGCGGCCATCGTTAAACTAATGCATATTGATTATGAAAACGAGCATTTCATTGAGGCCATGTGTGGATCGGGTACAATCCTCATTGAAGCTTTATATGATGCTATTGGAATCCCCGCGACTTACGCCTACTGGGGTTCTTTAAATAGTGGAAATAAACTTTGGAATTTCCAGGAACTCACAACATTTAGGGACCGATTTATATTACCAAAACTAAACTCAGAAGAGATTTTACAAAAGATTGCAAAAT
>CAYGUN010000079.1:0-6897 GCA_964353025.1 uncultured Bacteriovoracaceae bacterium | reverse complement strand
CGAATGATTGGGAACAAAAGGCCCTGGACCTCACTCTGCAAAACCTCTCGCTTTTGGGGCTTGAGAATTTTGTTACTTTATCCAGAATGAATGCCACCAAGCTCGTTAACAATAATGAGAAAAATGTTCTTTTTATTAATCCTCCTTATGGAGAACGCTTTGGAGAAGAAGAGGCCATTGGAAAGCTCTATTATGAATATTTTGAAAATTTAAAGAAAGAATTTACCAACTCTAGGGCCTATATTCTTACGGGAAATATCAAATTACTTAAAAAGATATCACTCAGAACTTCGAAAAAGCATATTCTTTATAATGGGCCAATCGAATGTCGATTGGCCGAATATTTGCTTTACTGATTACCACCATATAAAGCTGCATCTACTATTCTTTTGTATTTGGTTGGATTTAGAGTACTTGAGTAGTAATTCCATTTACCCATACAGTATTTCATTGTGACAGTTGATGAGTCGACAACTGAGTATTCTGCATTCTTTTTAAAGCGAGGAGTAAAAATAATTTTATCTCCGACCGCACGTTCGGCATTATAAGCAGGGCATCCATGCATTGCTCCAGTACTACCAAAAATAAACCACGGCTGATTAAATGCGAGGTCGTCCATTGTTACCTCGTACTCACCATCATTAGTACTTTTTAAAACATTAATTACTTTGACTACAGACTTACCTTCAGCGCTGTAGATGACAATTCCTTCAAAAACAAATGGATTATGCTTTACAAAATCTTCCGGTAATGGATTATCATTTCTGCAGATACAAGCTAAAGATGCATTTATCGATAGCATGAAAAGTATTAACAATGTACTCATATTCTCCCCCTCTAGGGAAGCAAGTATCAACTTTCTTGTGAATCGTCAAAACGCCCCGCAAGCTTCATGGCAAAACCAGGAGATGCAAAACGCATAAGAGCAGACTTGTTTACGACTTTATCAAAATGTTTCACCGACTTAGAAAAAAAGTATGTTCCAACATCCTGATCTTTTAGGAAAACGGCATGCCCTTTGCCTGCATATTTCCTTAGAACAAATTCAGAATCCAAATAAAGAATGTCACGGATCATAAAGTTTCGGGCCACGTAAATAACAATACAACAGTCACTCAACTCCAATAACGACTTTTTAAGCCTAATGCCCTTAGGAGAGGATTTATCACCCCATTGAGGCTTCACTTCTATTTTCTTTCCTTCTTCACTAACAAAATCAAATCCTCTTTGAGAGCTTGATTTTACCTGCTTAAGCCCAAAAATAGTTTTGCAGTACCACTCACCAAGTTGGACTGGTAAGTTTTTATTGTTATGAATAACGAAAGTTTTTCTTAGGATATCAAAATTTTTGTGAACTTCTTCCACCGCGTCAAAAATAGACTTCTGCTCCGGGAAATGGAGAATCCCAATATTTTTTGAAATTTTGATGGTTAGCTTTTTACTAAACTTATCATTAAACCAAGTTTTGAATGAATCAGTATTGAGAAAATCATAAGAGCTGTGCACAAAGCCAAGCCTTAACACATCATGCAACCCTTTAAATTCAGGATGCTTCTTTTGGAGGTATGAGAAGGGAACGTAAGTTGTTTCATCTTCTCCCATGACAAAGATCGGATCTTTATCATAGCTAGAACTCCCATGAGTTCCAGAGGAAAACTCACGGGCGAGCTCAAAAATTTTGTCTTTCACTGTATAACCTTTAACTTTAAATAGTAATCTACTCTAGTATAGCACTATTTTTTCTATAACTCTACCGAGGTAATATCCTCCTCAAGGTCAGTTATAGTTTTTGCAATTGAAAGGTTATGGACGAGAAAATGGGAACAATAGAACTTAAAATCAATTATTTTGGATTCATAGTATTTTTTCTCATCTCCAGTAGCACCACCCGCTACGGCCGCCGATGCGAGCTTCGCTGATTCCAAAAGTCTCCATGCAACAATTAACTGCGAAGCAAACATTTGAAAATCAGTACAATGTTGAAGAATTTGATCAAATTTTTTGGCCTGGGCATATCCACTAATTTTGGCCATAACCTTTTCACTTGAAGCCAGAACCTTATTGAAAGTATCTACTTCTTTAGTAAATTCACTGCCATTTATTGAGCTCAGACTAGTTACAATCTTGGCCATGAGGGCCTGAATAGACTTGCCTTCATCTTTAAGAATTTTTCTCATGACAAAATCAATGGCCTGAATTCCATTGGTTCCTTCATAAATGGTCGCGATTTTTGAATCACGAACAAATTGTTCAACACCATATTCCGTACAGTAACCATAACCTCCATGAACCTGAATGGCCTCAACTGCAATATTGAAGCCTTGTTCTGAACAATAAGACTTGCAAATTGGTGTTAACAAACCAATCTCACCTTCTAAAGAAGGATCGTTTTTGACTTGATCAAATAAGTCTCCCGTATAATAACAAAGCGCCCTCATCCCTCTGGCAACAGAACGCATTTTAAGCAGCATTCTTTTTACGTCAGGCAGCTTAATAATTTCACTGCCAAATTGACCTCTTTCACGGGCGTATTGCTCTGATATGACATAAGCTAAATTTCCCTGTGACTCACCTTGTACTCCGCACAGAAGTCTCGCTTCATTCATCATGATAAACATGTTTTTCATGCCTTCCATTTCTTCGCCAATGAGCTCTCCTTCACAATTTCCCTTTTCTCCAAATATAAGCTCACATGTAGATGAGGCATGGAGACCCATTTTGTGTTCTATTTTTGAACATCTAACGTCGTTGTACTCTCCATTACTTCCATCATCATTGATTTTAAATTTAGGAACAATAAAAAGAGAAATCCCCTTTGTTCCCTCTGGTGCTCCAGGAGTTCGGGCAAGAACAAGGTGTATATTATTCTCATAAAGATCACTGTCACCTGAAGAGATAAAAATTTTAGTTCCTTTAATGGCATATTTTCCGTTTGGAAGTTTCTGCGCCGTTGTTCTACATGCTCCAACATCACTTCCAGCTCCTGCTTCGGTCAAGCACATTGTCCCTCCCCAAAGGCCAGACATCATACTCGGAATATATTTTTGCTTTTGTTCTTCAGATCCAACTTCTAAAAATACACTTAAATTTGCTTTCGAAAGCCCTTGATACATCATAAGCCCCACGTTTCCAGAGTTAGCAGCTGAGCTGCAAGCTATACTCATGGCATGAGGAACGGGAGAGCCTTCCCATTTTTCATCAATCCCAAGCCCAAACCAACCGGCTTCATAAAACCCCTTGTTGGCCTTATGTAAACATTCAGGAACCTTTACTTGGTTGTCTACAAGTTTAAGACCTTCTTGATCACTTGGCTCTCTTGTTGGAAATATTTCATTTTCAACAAATTTATCAAATTCAATATACATTGATTTTAAGTCGCCTTCTTCAAGTCCGTATTGAGATTGCTCTTGAATTTTTAGCAATTCAAATAGGTTGAAGAAAACGTCACGTTGATCACTTTTGTACTTAGGCATATATATCTCCTTAATCTAACTAATCAGCACGAACGGTCGTATACTGGAGTATACAACAATCTTGATAAAATGTAAGAAATTTTAGCCTAAGCCCTATAAAAACAAAAGATTATATGAGTTAAAAATGACTTAAGGCCCTCGAGAGAGGGCCTTAAGTCTATGATTTTCCTATAAAGACAATTTTAATTTTCTAGCGTTCTTTCTCTTTACGTGAAGAGATTTAAGATTCACCTTGTAACCAATTTTATCAACTCCACCACTTGTGAACTCGATATTAATAGTAAAGTCTGGGTCCATAATAAAGACAGTCTCAAGTACTTCTTTATCAATAATAACCTTTAAAGTTTTCTCTCTTCTAATGAGAACGTCTTCCCAACGAACACATCTTTGTGAGGAAGAATTGTATCGATAAAAATTCCTATAATAACCACCTCTACCATAGTAACCGTAAGGAACTATCATACCTTGTCCTAAATAAATAAATAGTGGGTAACCATGCATATAAGGATAGTAGTCATTCACATAGTCCATACATTGCTTCTCAAGCATATCTACTTGATATCTAAGCTTATATTTTCTGGTGTTAGTGGCAACTCCATTATACTTCATGCTGAAGCTTCCATTTTCTTGTAATGACTTGGCATCTGTTGCAGATCCTACATAACCCAAATTAACATCTGAACTGTTAGTTAGTTCAACTTGTTGTACTGCAAATGCGGTAGAAACTAGTGTGGCAATAATTAACAAAACTCTCATACATACCTCCCGGATATGACCTATTTTTAGCAAGTACTGGGGGGGCTGGCAAGGTACGACCTACGTTATAACTGCTAGCGAAAAATTAGATCTTAGACTTAACGCATTGTTTTTACATAACTTAATGATTAGTGCAGAATAGCTATCTATGACTGAGTTTGTCTCACTTGAAGTATTAACTGCATTCTTAACACTAACTGCAATGGAAGTTGTCCTAGGAATTGATAATATTATTTTTATCTCCATCGTTGTTGCTAGAGAATCAGAAGAAAAAAGAGAGAGAACAAGAAAAATAGGAATAACACTTGCTCTCGGCATGAGACTCGCTCTTTTATTCTCAATCAAGTGGGTCATGTCTCTTCAATCCCCTTTATTAAATATTTTAAGTTACTCATTTACTGGTCGTGATCTCATTTTAATCGGAGGAGGTCTTTTTCTTTTAGCAAAGTCTACCTTTGAAATTCATCATAAAATTGAAGGCTCGCCAGAAGAGAACATTCAACAAATATCAGGGTTGGCCGCTCACTTTATACTCCTACAAATTGTACTACTTGATATTGTTTTTTCACTCGACTCTGTTATTACCGCTGTTGGAATGGCCAAAGACATCAGGGTCATGATTGCAGCAATGATCGCAGCAATGTTAATTATGCTAGTTAGTGCAAAATCTATTGGAAATTTCGTAGAAAAAAATCCTACTATAAAAATCTTGGCCCTTTCCTTCTTACTTCTTATTGGAGTTATGTTAGTCGCGGAAGGCACCGGTCATCATATTGAAAAAGGATATATCTATTTCGCCATGGCCTTTTCTTTTATTGTTGAAATTCTCAATATGAAATACCGTAATAGCAGAATCAAGATAACTTAAAGACTCTTCCCTTTTAAATTAACACCTTTAATTTTCTTTGAAACTTTACCTAAAACCCAAGAGCGATGTTCCTCTCCAATCTCTTTCATCAGAGCTTTTTCATCACTGGTGACAATAACAAGCCCCACTCCCATATTAAATGTTTTATAGAGTTCGGTATCAGAGAGCTTTGAAAGTTTTGTGACATAACTTATATGTTCTGGGATTTCATTTGCTTTAGGAAGTTTGGAAATATCATAACCAAAGTTAGAATTGATCCTTGGTATATTATTAAATCCACCACCTGTAATATGAGCAATCCCCTTAATTAAACTTCTATTGGTTCTCAATATTCGCTGGATTGTTTTCACGTAAAGAGTTGTTGGAGTCAAACATTCCATCTTAAGCTTCCTATCTTCCCCAATAATTTTTCGCACTAATGAGTAACCATTTGAATGAAAACCACTAGAAGCTAAACCAACAATGGAATCTCCATCTTTAATATCTTTCCCTGTAATAAGATCTTCTTTATAAACATCACCAACAGCGAAGCCTGCTAAGTCGTATTTATTTCCTTGATAAAAGCCCGGCATTTCGGCAGTTTCTCCGCCAATTAAGACACAGCCACTTTCAATACACGCATCAGCAATGCCTTTAACAATTTGTTCGTGGGCATAAAGATCGAGTTTTCCTGTTGCAAGATAGTCTAAAAAGAAAAGAGGGCGCGCTCCCGTGCAAAGAATATCATTTACACACATGGCGACTAAGTCTTGTCCTATAGTATCATGGCGGTTTAAATCTTGAGCTAGTTTTAATTTAGTACCAACTCCATCTGTTCCACTGGCCAGATAACGTCCACCACCTATGTCATATAAGGCAGCGAAACCTCCAACTCCAGAGACCACATTTTGATTATAAGTATTTTTTATAAAGCGTTTAATATTATTAACAAAGAGATCACCCTTCTCAACATCAACTCCAGCTTCTTTATAATCCATCTTCTTTTCCTTTTCTAATGCCTAAAGTGGCGTGTTCCCGTGAAAACCATGGCCATATCAAATTCATTACAAGCTTCTATCACTTCTTTATCTCTAATACTGCCACCAGGTTGAACAAGATATTTAAGCCCCACTTCATGGGCAACTTCAATTGAATCTCTAAATGGAAAAAATGCATCTGAAATAAGAATCAGCTCACTTAAATCAAACCCCAATGCTTTAGCTCTTGGAGCTGCAAGCATTCTTAAACTATCTAAACGATTGGGTTGCCCCATGCCGGCACCTGCCAAAACAAAAGTATTATCTTTTTCACCAACAAGGGTGATCGCATTGCTCTTTAAATATTTCCCTACGGCCAGACCAAATTGAGTAAGCTCCATCTTCACAGCTGGAAAGTTCTTTTGGGTTACATTCTCTAGCGTATCTTCCAAAAGTTCATCTTCATCTTGAATAAGAATCCCTCCTGAAATGCTTCGATAGACTTTCTCTTGAGTTAGTTCTGTCCGAGGAGAACATTCAAGCAATCTTAAATTTTTCTTTTGGGAAAATAGCTCTAGAGCACCTTTGGAAAAACTGGGAGCAATAACAATTTCAATAAATTTATCTGCAAGCCAGGCGGCTGCCGTTTCTGGAACCTCTTGGGAAAAAGTAATAATACTTCCAAATGCACTAATAGGATCACAGGCCCACGCCATTTCTAAAGCACGTGTTACATCATCACATACAGCGACGCCACAAGGATTAGCATGCTTAACCACAGTGACAGCGCTTTTCTTTTTACCAGTTGAAATCCAAGCATCAGAATTGCACTTCCAGGAGGCAT
>CAYGUN010000078.1:8481-9925 GCA_964353025.1 uncultured Bacteriovoracaceae bacterium | reverse complement strand
CTTTTGTCTTTAAGAACTTAGACTCCAAGGAGATTTACTTTGATTTTGTAGATAAATCTCTCAAAAAAAGAGATACGCAAGATTCAGTGCAAGTTTACTGTGAAAATATGATTTGCAGAAAAACAAGTAAAAAAGAATTTGAGAAAAAGTTTCCACGCATGATTGGTTCAAGTTCTTTAGGAAGTGATCTTTCTCGCCTTTATTGCTCTAACTTTAAAAAAATTGTAATTAACGAAAAAGAACTTCCTGAGCAAATACAAGATTGGTTTAAGAGCAGAACAATGGAAGAGGCCATACTTGAACAATCTCAACTTATTGCTTTATATACAGGGGCAGCTGACCCTCTGTTTTCAACGCCCAAATATAGTGATTTAAAAGAAAAACTTGCAAGTAATATTGAACAGCGTTGGAACAAGTGGACAACGGAAAACCTCGAGCATTTCGACAATGATCTTCTGTATGAAGAGTCTTTGCAACTTTCCGTGATTAAAGAAAATAAACCTCTTAAATTTAATAGGGGAGAATTTGCTGTAAATTTAGAAGTGACTCTGGGAGAGTCTGATAAGATGATCTCTTTGTTTGATAAAATTCGAATGAACTTTGATCTGAGTTTTTCAAAAGAGTTTTTCCAGTATATATGGAAGGCACAGAGATTAAGCTCAACTGATGCTAAAAAGTATGAACGTGATCAACTTGTTCATTATCTGCATGAACAATTTAAAACCCAACTTATTAAAAAAGAGCAGAGAATTCTTTTAACACCATGGGATAATAAGGAAATACCCGGTGGTGGACTTGAGAAAATTATTGTCCCAGAGATTATGAGGCAACTTGAGTATATGAGTGCGGTCAAGCTAGAAAAATTGCCTGATGAGGTCAAAATTCCAGTGAATCTTTATTATGGAACTTTTGCTCTTAAATATATGCGATATAAATTTCAGGGGCAGTATCGAAGTCAAGGGATCCCCTTGACATACAATAAATAAATGTCATCTTAATTGTCTATGAGCGAAAAAAAATCAAATAAACCTGATATTGTTATCAATAGATTAGAGCAAGAAAGTTTATTGCCTACAAGCGGTACTAGTAAAGAGGTTATACCAAGTAGTAGAGCTGATGATCCCCTCAAAGTTTATTTACAACAAATAAGTCGTTACCGCTTACTTAGTATTGAAGAAGAAAAAGAATTAGTGGCGCTTTTGCAAGAAACTGGAGATCTTGAGGTCGCACGAAAATTAGTGACCGCTAATCTGAGACTAGTGGTGAAAATCGCCATGGAATATCGAAGTGCTTACAGAAATGTTCTCGACCTCATTCAAGAAGGAAATATTGGTTTGATGAAGGCCGTCTCAAAATATGACCCGACTAAAGGGGCCAAACTCTCATATTATGCCAGTTGGTGGATTCGCTCTTATATATTAAAGTTTATTTTAGATAATTTTAG
>CAYGUN010000078.1:0-8381 GCA_964353025.1 uncultured Bacteriovoracaceae bacterium | reverse complement strand
TTTGTCACCGATCTCAAGCCTCGTGACAAAGAAATCTTTAAAAAACGACTACTTACTGAGGTTCCACCCTCACTTCAGTCAATTGCTGATGAATATGGGGTCTCTCGGGAGAGAATCCGGCAAATTGAAGAGCGTCTTATCAATAAATTAAAAGTTTACATGTCAGAGTATATCCGCTAAATTGACTCACTATATTAACCACACGGTCACCATGCTCGGTGAACCTTTGCTCGGTGAAAGCTTGGCAACAGGAGATGAACATGCTTACAAAAGAAATGACAGCTGAATTAGGCAAAAAATTCGGAAAATCAGAAAAAGACACAGGTTCTGCAGCAGTGCAAGTTGCAATCATTACAGAGAGAATTAAGTATTTAACTCCTCATTTATCTGCAAATAAGCAAGATAAGCATTCTAAGATTGGTCTTATGAAGCTTATTGGTAAAAGAAGAAGACTTCTTAGGTACGTACGTACAACTAATGAAGAAGGTTATAAGAACCTTATTACTGAGTTAGGAATTAGAAAATAATAACGAAGGCCTTCCCATTGGAAGGCCTTTTTTTTACCCATAATCATGATCACTGAACTTCTTAATTCAGACATTATTGACTGTGCCAATCTTATTAATGAATCCTATCAAGATTCGGCCCTTTATCGTTTTGCTATTGCTGATGAAAAAAAGCGAGCACAAGTCTGTCCGTGGCTCTTTCACCGAGTTATTGAAAGTAGTTGGGAGAGAATCATTCGTTTTGGAATTAAAGAGGGGGAAGAACTTGAGGCCTGTTCTCTATGGTTTCCTCCAAGTGGTAGCAAGCATCTCAGTCTACGAGAGCTGATTGAATGTGGATTATACAAATTACCACTTAAAATTGGGGCCAATAATACCAGAAAGCTTTTAAGCTATACCCATGGAATTAGAAAGCTTTATAAGAAAACAATTAAAGAAGATCCGGGTTATTTTCTCTATTTCATGGCCGTAAAAAACACCACCAGATGTAATGAAAATAGCTATCTGGTACTCGACCCAATTCTCAGGGCAAAAAGACAGCACCCTTGTTATACCTTGACTCATAACGAGCAAGTATTGGATTTTTATAAGCGCGTTGGCTTTGAGCTTATTTATGAAGATAAGTGGTTAAAAAATGGGCCAAAAGTCTATCTGTTAAGAGCTGAATAAATACATGTTACGCGCTGGGCCCAATAAAGCTCTTGTCCCTTCGCAAAATTCGAGTTAAATAATGAGTATTACAATGTTTTTGGAGCAAAAGCATGTAGGATTTTAGGGGATAAATAAACCTTTGGAGCGGCCCAAAAGCTTATTTATTCTTTAAAGTCTCAAGCAAATGCTCCTTTTATTTACTTTTTATAAGGAGTGTTACCTATGGTTAACAACAAACAAGAATTTACATTTAATTATGGTGGCAAAGAAGTCACTCTCGAAACTGGTCGAATTGCGAAACAAGCAGACGGCGCGGTTTTAATGACTTGTGGAGGAACTCAAGTTCTAGTCACAGTCTGTTCTGCTCGTGAAATGAACGACGGGCAAGATTTTTTCCCTTTGATGGTTGATTACAAAGAGAAGTTTACAGCTGCTGGAAAATTTCTCGGTGGCTTTATGAAGCGTGAAGGCCGTCCAGGAAATCATGAAATTCTTTTAATGAGAATGATTGACCGACCTTTAAGACCTTTATTTCCTTCAGGCTATATGTTTGAAACCATTGTTATGGCACAAGTTCTGTCATACGATCCAGAAGTTGATCCTGAAGTGCTAGCGGGTCTTGGCGCTTCAGCTGCTTTTCAACTTTCTGACATCCCTTTTTCAGGTCCTCTTGGATTTTGTAAAGTGGGTCGTATTGATGGAAAACTCGTTCTTAACCCAACTCATGAGCAAATTGAGCAATCTGATATTGAACTAGTTATTGCTGCAAGCAATGACGCTATCATGATGGTTGAAGGCGAAGCTCAAGAAGTATCTGAAGAAGATATGTTGGCCGCTATTAATTTTGGTCATGATAATATTCGTGAATTTTGTACTTTCATTAAAGACGTAGAAAAGAAAACGAACAAAACTCAAAAAAGAGCTTTTGAATCAGCAGCTCCTAACACAAAATTGGTTGACCAGGTTAAGTCACAATTTGAAAATGAAGCTCGTGAGTGCATCAGTATTATTCCAAAGCTGGAAAGACAGAATCGTACTAAAGATTTAGAAGTCACAGTTGCGGAAGCTATCAGTGTGGACCCAACAAAATTTGGTTTAACTGAAGGCAGTGACTATAAGAAAAATGCAGCTAAGGCCGTAGATGAACTCATGTATACAATGATGAGATCAGATATTCTTAATGATGATAAAAGAATAGGTGGACGTGGAATGACTGAAGTTCGTGAAATCGAAACAGAAGTTAACCTACTAAAAAGAGTTCACGGTTCGTCTTTATTTACTCGTGGTGAAACTCAAGTTTTGGCCCAGGTAACTATTGGTGGAAAAGAAGGCGAGCAAATGAGTGACAGAATTTCTGGCATCTCATTTAGTAAGTTTTACCTTCACTATACTTTTGCACCATACTCTGTTGGTGAAGCTCGTGGTTATAGAGGTGTTGGTCGACGTGAAGTTGGTCACGGAAATTTAGCTGAGCGTGCTATTAAAAGAATGCTTCCAAGTAAGTCAGAATTTCCTTATACAATTAGAGTTGCCTGTGAAGTAACTGAATCAAATGGTTCTTCATCAATGGGCTCTGTTTGTTCTGGTTCAATGGCCTTAATGGATGCGGGTGTTCCTCTTTATAGACCAGTGGCTGGTATTGCAATGGGGCTCATTAAAGAAGGGAATAAATTTAAAATCTTAACTGATATCTTAGGTGATGAAGATCATCTAGGTGATATGGATTTTAAAGTAGCTGGTACTGACCAAGGTATTACTGCTATTCAAATGGATATCAAAATAACAGGTATCGATAATGAAATTATGAAGACTGCTATGGCCCAAGCAAAAGAGGGACGTAAGCATATTCTAGGTGAAATGAGCAAGACGATTAATACTTCTCGTTCTCAGTTTAAAGAAGGTGTTCCAACTATTACTTCAACTCAAATTGATAAAGAAAAGATTGGAATGCTTATTGGTCCTGGTGGGAAGAATATTAAAGGTCTACAAGAAAAGTATGGCGTTAATATTGAAATCTCTGAAGAAGGACAAGTTAATATTCTTTCTCCAAGTGTGGATGTGAATAATACAGTTAAAGGTATTATTGATATGCAAATTACAGGTCCTCAATTAAATGGTGACTATACTGGTACTGTTGTAACAGTAAAAGAGTATGGAGCATTTGTTGAGCTTGCTGATGGAGTTTCAGGGCTGGTTCACGTTTCAGAAATTTCAGACTCAAGAGTTAATGATGTGAGTGAATACCTTAAAGAAGGTGAGCAAATTCAAGTTCGTGTTCTTGATATTGATAGATTTGGTAAAATCAAACTTTCAGCCAAAGCTATTAAGCCTTTAGAGAAAAAATAGATTAATTCTAATAAATGACTAGAAAAAGGCCCCACAATGTTGGGCCTTTTTTATCTTAATCGTTCTTCAACAATATCATTACATAATTGTTGGTAGTTTTTATCAGAGGGAGGGGCCGTAAAGTTATTAGAGGTCATGCAGCTTTTGAGACCTTCCATATACCTATTAGTTGAATTAATTATCTGTACACTTTTATGAAGTTTATGAATGTTTGTTGTATTTGCATTTCTAAGAAGCCCTCGGAGTTTTGTTGGCCCCATATTATATCCAGCGATTGTCATTTGGTAGGTTTTCATATGCTCATTAAAGTTTAATTTCTTATCGGGTAAAAAAGGCATTATAGAAGTATCTAAAATATGTCTAATGTAAAATCCTGCTAAGACAATAGGCTCATAAGGGTCGAAGCGGTTAAAAGAGTAGTTACTCATTAGACCATCAGATTTGAGCTGATCGAGAAATGGTCGCCAAACACCATTCTGATAATTATAGGAATCTAATTCTAAAACAGTATTACAATACGCTCTTTCTTTGTCTGAAATATTTTGAGTCAGTCTTAAATGACAGGCCTCAACATCTTTTTTAGAAGGGCCATTGATAATATTTTTAAGAGTTCTTAGAGCAGGGTCAGTAACTTGAGCAATCCCTTTATCAGAATCTTTATTAGAAGTTTGTGTGTTAAACCTACTCTCTATAAAAAGGACACAAGTTAAAAGTGCGACTGGAAGTTTATAATAATAAGCAGTTTCATCAATAATAGTTCGTTGCTTATCATTGAGGGTATAGTTACCTCTTCTGCTTCGATAGCAATGGGTGTAAACATCCAATTGCTTCCAATCTTTAAACTGAGACATAAATTCTGGCCATTCATAAAGTGGAGATTGAATAGGGCCTATTAGATAATCATTGCTCTTCTGTTCAATAGCAGCACAATCCTTCTGTCTTGAAATAGGGCAGTAAGAAGTTTCAAATTGCTGAGTAAATGCATTGAAAGAAATAAACAATATACTAAGGCCAAGTTTTATCATCTTGAAATTCTAAGATAGAGAGACCTTTAGTGAAAGGTCATTGAATTTTTTACTAAAAGCAGTGTTTAAGAAGTGAGCGTTTTCATTATGCAATTTCAATGGGTTATTATATTTTTCTTCTTTTTGATGATTGGGCTTCTTTAGGTCCAGTCTCTTTTTTTGGAGTATTGGGGTTATCATAAAAACCATCGGGAATATCAGTCCCAATCGGTTTGGGCCTAGTAGAGGGGTCATAATCTTCTTGAATAGTTTTTTCAATCATATCAGGCCTTTTCTCTCCCAGTTGGATATCACCAAGTTTGTCCTCAAAAAGGACTTCACTAACAACGTCTTGGGGATCAACTTCTTTTAAATTACCCATCTCATCACCAAAAAAGGCCCTATCCAGAAGCTCTTGTTTAACCTGTAATTTTTGTCCATACTCATCAAGATTCTCATTTTCTGCCACTATGACTTCTGGATGAGCTGCTTCATAATCTTTTGAACGATAGGAAGGAGCATCTCCAAAATCACAATCAAGCCATTTGTATTTTCGGTAAAGCTCTTCCCATTTATCAGCTTGAATTAAAGAATTTATCTCAGGAGAATTTTCTGTAATACAATAGGCCAGAGCACTTACCAGTTGCATTCCATTTTCAGAGTAATCTTTCTCATAATCTAGAATTTGTAAGGTTGATTTAACTGGATTTTCGATTTTAAACTTTTGTTGCCAAATACTTTTATCAAAAAACTCTTGATGGCAAATTTGTCCTTGTCCCTGATCTGCCAATTCTGAAACAAACCATGAACGTATAATGGGAGCTTCTTCAATATACTCTGAACTATAGTTGAAATTAATAAAATTAGTTTCGGCCTCAGAAGAGAGTAGACCTAAAAATTTTGGGTTGGCCCCATAGGTAGCGGCCCTACCACTAGAATAAATATCATCCTCTTCACTAATATGCCCAATAGGGGAAGAAAAGACAGGCGACTGAGCATCAAAGACTACCGATTTGATAATGGGTTTTAATCGATAATTACTAGAGAAGTATTCAATCAGTGCGTCTTTGTGTTCTTCGTGAAGACCTCGGTAAACTTTAGGGTTTTCATCTTTTACAATTTCATGAAGATTCGCAATATAATCGTGGAGAGAGTTATATTTTTTAGATACTAAAGTGATGGCCGATGTTTTAGCATAGCTGTTTCGTTGGCGACTTTTAACTTTAAGAGGGTTTTGATCTTCAAAAATTGCCGTTTCTAAAAAATCGGTGCGGTAAATAATATCGAGTTCTAGTGTAACTGATTTTATATGAGCTTGCTTGGGGATATAAATAGGATAGGTCCAATTCCCTCCACAAAAATAACCATTAATATTTCCAAGGTACTCTTGGTTAGTGGCACTAAAACAAGTAACTCCCTTCAGATCTTTTGGAGCATAGTCCTCTTCTTTGTCTTGTTCTACTTTTTTGCGAACCTTAGCTTCATCTCTAAGTTTCTCTAATTTAAAAACCTCTGCAGCCTCTTGAGGAACTTCTTCTGGCGCATTTTTTGCCTGCTCATAAATATTACTAGTTGGGAGTTTTTCTTCTTTTATTCTTTTTGTCTCGTCTTTAAGAAACTCATTGAAACCCGCCGAGTCGTTTTTTTCAACTTCTTGCTCAGCGTAAACTAATCCACTAAGAATGAGAATAATAAATGAAACTCTTATAAAATTCATAGTTTAATTATACTTTTTTTCATATTTTGACGCTTGTGTAGGCAAAAAAATAAGAGCTGCCAGATAAAGAACGTTCATCTGAGTATGATAATCAGTAATCCCCTGGCCAAAGCTTAGAAATCCTTGTAATTAAGGTAAGTTATGAAAATTAAATGGAAAAAACTCGACCATTACGATGAGTCTCTAGGACTACCTTGCTATGAAACGCCAGGTAGTGCAGGAGCTGATATTAGGGCCTGTCTAGGAACTGGAGAGAGGCTAGTGCTTAAACCAGGTACTCGAATCCTGATTCCAACAGGTCTGGCCATGGAAATAGAGATAGGATTTGAAGTTCAAGTTAGACCCCGTTCTGGACTTTCTTTAAAGACAGGACTTTTAGTTGTTAACAGCCCCGGAACAATTGATTCGGATTATAGGGGAGAGCTTAAGATTATTTTAGGTAATTTAGGTCACCGGGATGAAATAATCGTACATGGAGATCGTATTGCTCAAATGGTTGCTGCTCCTATTATGCAAGCAGAGTTTGAAGTGGTGGAAGAATTAGGCCAAACCCAAAGAGGCACGGGGGGATTTGGCTCAACAGGAAAAAAATAGAGAGGATAAAATGTCAGTTGTTGTAAATTATTCTAAGGCCACTACAGCAGAAGAAGCTTTTGATATTGCAAGCAAAGGAATCACTGCAGAGTATATAGCGAAATACCAAGTTCAGGCAGAACTTGAATATCTTAAAGATCAAAGGCAAATTAGGGCCACAGGCAAAGGCTTCACTTTGACTTTAAGCTTTAAAGAGTCAGAGGCCCTCCTCGATGTAGATCTGGCCTTTTTATTAAAACCATTAAAAAAGAAAATAACTGAATCAGTAGAAAAGAAACTAGTGAATATATTATGAGTGATAAAATTAAAATTACATTATGGCCCCAAATGGAAAGCTTTGAAGCAGATAAGGGCTCAAAGTTGATGACCGCTTTGAAAGAAAATGGTCATCACATTAATTCTTCATGTGGTGGGTGTGCTAGTTGTAGCGACTGTATTGTTGTTATTAAAGCAGGAGAAGATCATCTATCTCCTCAGCAATTTGAAGAGACAAAATTATTAGGAAATGTTTTTCATATCACTAAGGAAAGACTTTCTTGCCAAACTATTATTAACGGTGACGTGAGTGTGGATATTTCTAAACATGCAGATAAGGCCGTTAAGAAAAAATATGAGCAAAAAAAATCTGGCAACGTAATTACTAAGAAGAAAGAGCAAGTGATTCAAGATAGAAGTATAAAAGACCAAGCAAAAGAAGAAGAACATAAAAAATGGAAGGAAGAGCAGGCCCAAAAAGGTGGCTTCTCTAAAGCAAAACCCTTTTTTATTAAAGATGAAGATTAAGTTTAGTCGGGGCAAATAAGGAGCAAATAAATGGAAGTAAAACAAGTGGATTTGAATAAATTTCCACCACAAATTAAGTATATTGTCAGTCAAGAAGGGGCCGAAAGGTTTTCTTATTATGGAATGAGAACAATTCTCACCATTTTTATGGTTCAATATCTCCTCTTCCAAAAAAATGATGCCGTCGCAGTCTACCATCTTTTTGTATCGGCCTGTTATTTAACACCGCTCTTAGGTGCTTATATTGCGGATAGAATTTGGGGGAAATATAAAACAATTCTCTATCTTTCATTGATCTACTGCCTTGGACACCTGGTTCTTGCAATCTGGGAAAACGTTGAAGGACTTTATGTGGGTCTTTTTTTAATTGCTTTGGGCTCTGGTGGGATTAAGCCTTGTGTCTCGGCCCACGTTGGAGATCAATTTGTTAAAGGGCAAGAAGGGTTACTAAGAAAAGTATTTGATCTCTTCTATTTTATGATTAATTTTGGTTCTACTGCTTCATCACTACTGACTCCAGTTGTTTTAGTTAAATATGGACCAGGCTGGGCATTTGGTATTCCTGGAATCCTTATGGCCGTTGCCACTCTTATTTTTTGGTTAGGAAGAAAGCACTATATCCATGTCCCCCCAGTTAAAGATGAGCATAGCTTTGGTGCTATGTTATTAAGCGCTGCTAAAAATAAAGCAGGGGGCTTTTTAAAATCAGTTGAGGCCAAGCATGGAGCTGATAAACTTGAAGAATTTAAAGCGGTCTTTGGATTAGGGAAAGTCTTTATT
>CAYGUN010000077.1:0-9975 GCA_964353025.1 uncultured Bacteriovoracaceae bacterium | reverse complement strand
TCTTGTATGGTCGCAATCCCTCTATCTCGCCAGCTTTGAAATCTCTCTTGAACTAAAACTGTAAAATCAGAGAGCTTTAAGCCTATATCTGTCCTTAAACCAAGGTAGAGTTTTTCTAAATCTATTTCTTTCTTAGTCAAAACTTCACTCGTAAAATCCACAGATGTCGTCTTCCATTTAAACCTAAAGGCCTCATTTTTACTAATTGAATAATACCCTGTCGCTGACGGGCCAATAGCAGCAAATGAACATCCTTCCCAGTAAATATAATTATTGCGGGAGTGATAACCCTCTTTACAAAAATTAGACACTTCATAATGGGAGAAACCATTTTTAGTAAGAATTTCTGAAACCTTTAAATACTCATCTTGCAAGTAGCTATCATCTGGAAGGTTATCAAAATGGAGGTAATGAGTTGGCACAGTAAGAAGATAAAGGCTCACATGCTTTGGATTGTACTTTAGAATTTTTTCAAGCTCATTTTCAATATTTCGATTTTTTTCTTGAGAGAACGGAAGTCCTAATAAAAAATCACAGGAAAAATTCTCATCATATTTGGCCATTAATTCAAGGGCCCTATATGAATCATCCATTGAGTGGGCCCTATCTGATATTTTTAAAAAATTATCATCCAATGACTGAAGACCAATAGAGTAACGATTTACTCCTAATTTCTTCCAAGCTAAATACTCTTTCTCATTCCAAGTTCCAGGATCAATTTCCAAGCTAAACTCATAATCATCATCAAAACTTATCTGCGTTAAGATATTTTTTGATAAAAAGTCACGTCCTTGCTGGCCCCAAAGCGAAGGAGTTCCTCCTCCCATATATAATGTTTTGAGTTTTCCCCATTTAAGATCATATTTCCCCATTAACTCGGCGTGCTTCTTCCAGGAATCAAGATAAAACTGCTCAATCTGTTCGAACGAATTACCATCCCACTTCTTTTTAAAAAAGTCGCAATAGTTACATAAATGCTGGCAATATGGAAAATGCCAATAAAGTGAATGCAAATTCATAGATAGAGCTTTACCATTTAATAAGGTAAACTTTAAGCCGTCTGTTCGATTTATTTGCTGCGGAGCTGTAATTTATGTCAATACAATTAAAAAAGAAAACGTTAGATAACAACCTTGAGACACTCTTTGTTCACTCTCCAGGAAGCCCTTCTGCTACTGTTCAAATATGGTTCAGAGCAGGAAGTGCCTTAGAAGAAAAGAGCAATGAAGGGATTGCCCATTTTCTTGAGCATATGTTTTTTAAAGGAACTCCAACCAGGCCAGGAAGCCAAATTGCCCATGAAGTTGAAAGCTATGGAGGAGAAGTTAATGCCTTCACCTCATTTGATTACACTTGTTACTATATTAATACTCCTTCAAATCATTTAAAACAGACTGTCGAAATTTTAATGGACATGGTTTCAAATCCAGAATTTAAGCAAGAAGAACTTGTCCCTGAGCGTGACGTGGTCTTTGAAGAGTATCGAAGAAGCCTAGATAACCCAAATCAATATAATTTTATGCAATTACAAAAAGAATCTTTCAATGGAGGCTATGGCCATCCCATATTAGGAAGAGAAGATACCATCAAGAATTTTTCTCAAAAACAACTCATTGAATTCAGAGAACAATTTTACAATACTAAAAACTCAATGCTTGTTATTGCGGGAGATCTTGGAAAAAGAAAAGAGCTTGAAGCAGTTATTAATCGATACAATATGCCCGCAGGCCACTCGTCCACTTTTCCTAAGTTTAAACTAAAAGAAAAAGAAACAATTAATGTGCATAAAAAAGAAGTCAGACAAAGTACCATCACCATGGCCATTGCAGCTCCTGAGTATGAAAACAAAGATGTAGGAGCTGAAGACTTGGCCATTAACTGTTTATCTTATGGTGAGACTTCTCCTCTTTACCAAGCTCTTGTTGCAGAAAATCCTTTAACCAGTGGCCTGTCAGGCTCTACTATGTTTTTCGTCAATGGTGGAACTCATTACTTGAAGATGGCCTTCCCTACAGAAAATTTTAAAAAGGTAACTACTGAAACTCTGAAAGTTCTTAAAAAAGTCATGAAAGAGGGCTTTCGAGATGAAGAAGTCACTAAGATTAAAAATCAATATGTTGCTAGCAAGATTTATGAAAAAGAATCTGTTGAGTCATATGCCTTTTCTCTAGGGCATGGCTTTGCTCAAAATGGAGATATTCATTGTGAAGATGAATTTATTGATAAGCTTAAAAAGACAACTGCTTCTCAAGTTAATGAAGCCATTAAATCTATTTTTTCTCGTCCTATGCATTTAACAATTCAAATCCCCAATGATGCAAAAGATGCTCAAATGAAGCAAATTGCAAAAGATTTTCAGGCCCAAGTCAAAAAGATCATTCCAAAAACTAAGGCCCAAAAAAATAAATATAAAACAAAAGCTTCAAAATACGACCCTTCTGCCCAAGTGATAGAGCTCAAAAAAGGCATTAAGCTTATTCATCGTTATAATGAAATGACTCCAACCTTCGTTCTGCATGCTTATATAAAAGGCGGACTTGCCCATGAAACCAGTGCGAACTGTGGGACACATTACCTCATTGGAAAAAGTTTTACTTATGGCCACAAGGGGAAGAAATACCTTAAGCTTAAAAATGATTTAGAAAATAAGTCCTCTTACCTTAATGGATTTTCTGGTAAAAATGCTTATGGACTTACTTTGCATGGACTCAGTGAAAATTTCGAAGACCTCGTCGCCGATTTTATGGGCACACTTATTCAGCCTGAATTTCCAGCCAAATATATCTCTTTGGAGAAACAGTTAGTTCATAGATCTCTTGAAAATCAAAAAGAAGACCCAGTTAAGCAATGCTTCAAGGCCTTTAATCAAATTATTTTTGAAAAGCATCCCTATGGACTTGATCTCATCGGTAATGAAAAGACATTAAAAAAATTAAGCTCTAAATATATTAAAGAAGTTCATCAAAAAAACCTTAAAAAGCATGACCTTGTTTTTACTTATTGCGGGGATATGCCATTAGAGTTTGTTATTGAAACCCTTGAACCCTATATCAAGACTCTTTCTCCTAGAGTTGGGATTAAAACTAAGGTTAATAAATTTGCGCCAAAATCTGGACAAAAAGTTGAGATTGATTTTAATCGTGAACAAACGCAAATTTTTATCGGAAGAAGCGCTTTTTCAATAACTAAAAATGACGACCTATATCTTAAGATGCTTACGGCCCACCTTTCAGGCCAGTCATCAGAGCTTTTTGTTGAAGTAAGAGATAAGCAAGGATTGTGTTATGCCGTGCAACCGGTTCACCATACGGCCTTAGAAGCTGGCTACTGGGGAATTTACATAGCTGCTGGACATGATAAAACTCAAGCCGCCATTGATGCTATTTTAGGTGTTATTAACAATATTCAAGCTGGTGGCCTGTCAAAGCCCGAGTTTGAACGAATCAAAACAATGATTGAAGGTCAGAATTTAATCAATATTCAAACAAACGATGACTACGCCAATATTTACTCCATTCCAGTTTTACATGACCTGGGAGTTGATTTAGAGCATATTGTGAATGAAAAAATTGGAAGTATTAAGTACGAAGACTTTCAAGCTTTTGTGGCCAAATTTCTTAAAGTAAAATGGAATATTATTAAAGTCGGTCGTAGCTCTTAATCGTTATCACCTAATAACAAGTGCTTTTGAGGGTCACTCTTATCACGAGAGGCCACAACAGAAATAATATCAACCAGATTTCCAAATGATTTGGACATGATGGAATAAAATCTTGGAACATCTAAATAATCAGGGATTGAAGAATTAAGATACGAATAAGCACTTGAACCTAAGTGGTGATAGTAAGAAACATCCAAGAGCTTTCCTCCAATGGACTCAGAAAAATAGCCACATAAGAATAACGAAGTATCACCTACATCTTTATAGATTTGTTGTTGCTCACTAAAGGATTTTTTGGAAGCAGTTAGAAGCTTCTCGCCCAAAATCTTCTCTTTTATTTTTCCATTATTATTTTCAAAATACATGGCAGATACTGAGAATTTATCAAGAACATCACTAGAGTAAAGAAGGGTCTCATCTGGCACAGGAGACTTATATCCGCTATTAATCTCTTTAAGGGATTCATAAAAATAAGACTTTAAGTCAGCGACCGTTATAATCTCTGGCACTTGCTTCTGGCCCATAATCCTCCTCGCACGAGGGTCATGTTTTATTATACCAGAAAACCTAACTTCAATGAAATTAGTTTATTTTAAACGGTAAGTGTTTGAAATTTCTAGCGACAATAGACAGGGTCTACTTCATCAATAATTTGCTTCGCAAGAGAGCCAATTACTGTTGAATCAATATCGCAAGCATCATCATTCATTATTTGTAGATTCTTAGAGCCATCTTTAAATGAACAAATTTTCACATCTTTATCCAATTTTGACTTCAATGTATCACAATCTAATCTGTTATCACCGGCGATTAAACTTTTTAGTTGATAATCATCTGTATCTGCACCATTCATGATTTTACGTGAGAAAATAGAAAAGAAATAAGGCAGATCTGTCCATGGAGTAATTGTAAAATTTGTCTTGGATTTATCAATATAGCTAAACATAACAGAGCTTTTACCAATGCTGGCATTCGCCTCTGGTGAGGAGTCTATAGCACCCCCATTATTACGACAATAATCACTGGTCTCTTTTTCAACATGAGCATTATTATCTTTTTGGGTATAAATATAAAATTGCTCTTTTCCGCCGCGCTTTTTCACATAAAACAAGTGCTGTACTTCAGCAACAACTGTTTTAGATGTGATATAAGTAACTTCCCAAATCCCATCTTCTAAATTATCTACTGCTCTATCTACATCTATCTCATAGGTTTCACCAGCTGCCATTTGAGAAAGATTGGCTGATGTTTTATTTAGCCAAACTAAAAGCTCAGCCATTTTACCACTTGCTTTACACTCTCTTATTTGTCTTTCTTCCAAAGCCTGTCTTTCATTTTCTTCTAAATTCTCAAGCCCTAAAATCTCTTCATCTTGAATTTTACAAGAGACACAAGCTAATAAAATAAATGTTAATAACATTAATTTTCTCATTAAAAATAATACCCCAACCCTAAAGCTGCACTGTAAGCTGCCTCTCCAGAGTTTGATTCCACAGTTCTATTTTGCTCAGGAGTATTCACTATTGAACCTCCAGTTGTGCTTGATCCACTTTCTTTAATTTTTGCCTTTCCTGATAATGCTCCTGTTCTAGAGACAGTTAGATTAAAAGCAATACCCGAACCTGAAATGACTTCAAGGCCCGCAGATAAGCTGTTATAGACATAGGCATCACTAATATCAACGCTTAGCCTTTCATAATCAGTGCTGAGTAATTCATAATTATAATTAATTTTACTGTTTGTCCTAGCATAACCCACAGCATAGTTCATATAGGGTCTGATGATAAAACTGGAGTATTTAAAGTCGTGTCCTAACATTTGAGAGATGCCTATTCCTGTTGAGTTTGCATCTGTTTTCAGGCTTGAAATAGCAACGTCTAGGGTTTCATCTGCAACCAAATCATCTTTTTTATTCCCTTCATAATAATAAGCTTGGATTTTTGTTGACGCGACTATTCTTGGAGTTAAGTGATAATCACGACCAAATTCAATTGATGGCCCAAACATCGGAATATCTTCATTATCAAAAGACTTACCATGCTTAGCTCCTGTTCGGAATTTATAGTTTGGTCTATATTGAGCCGCCGAAACGTTAAGATTTAACCCCCAGTGGGATTCTCTTACATTAAAGGTCTTCTCAGCTGCTTCAAAAGTCATCACCGCGTCAGCTGCGCCTTCAGCTGGCTTATCCGCAAAGAAGGCCTCTTCTTTGGCAGGTTTTTCTTCAGCATTAAAAAAGCTCTGGGCCTGGGCAAGACCGAAGAAACTCATCATTAAAAAAAGACTCAACTTCATATAGTTTCCTAAACACCTGTCAAAAAGATAGACACTATAAACCACTTAATAGGTCATTTATTTAACATTATTACCTATTCTATTATTAAACTTTGCAAGGGCCATGCCAGTCAAGATCCTATGTATTTCTCTCAAGTATCAAAAGACCTGATCGCTATCCTTAAGTTAAAATTCAAGCTCAAATCGACTTTTTTGGATATACTGAAATGATTAGATACAAGGAGAAAAAGATGAAGTTATTAATTTTACTATTGGCTATTTTTTCTATCACAGCATTTGCTGACATAGAAAGTGAGTTCAATTCAAAAAAAGAACAAATTTCGAAACTAAGGTTTGAACAAGCAGAAGCTATTCATAATAAAAAAATAGAATTTGAAAGTAAAAGTTATGAAGAGAAAAAGGTCCACTTAAAAAAGCTTGAAGAACTTAGTAACTCAATGGTTTATAGTGATAGAAAAAAAAATCAAGAAATTATGAAAGAAATTAAGTCAAAGACCAGGGCTTATCAAGCTGATTCAAAGTCTAAGCAAAAAGCTTTAAAAAACGAAATTAAAGCAATTAAAAAAGAGTTTAAAGAAAAAACGAAATCTCTCATGAAGGAAATTAAAACTTTAGTAAAACTGAATAGACAGAAAAATAAGAAGAAAAAATAACCGCAATAAGTAGGTTCTGGTTTATCAGGACCTACTTATTACTAAAATTAAACTCTAAAAGTAGATTAATCAGTTTTTTCTGCATGTTTGACTCAGTGTCACTGCCAAGCTTGACAACAACTGAACCATCATTGACCAGGTTAATTTTATCCCAGAGCTTTGATTCTTGATCTCCTACTTTTTTTGATGCCATTGTCCAATCAGGGAATAGTCTTGATGATGTCTCAACCATCGCAATAAGATGAACTCTATTATGTCTTGTGTCATTAGCAACTGCAGAGAATAGATTTAAAATTATATCTCTTTCCTCATGCTCGATTAACTGAATGATGTTACCCGCCTTATACAATAGCATTCCGGTTATACCTCGAGATTTATTCTTATCCCTAGCAGCTATTAATAAATCATCTAGCTTTTTTTGATCAAAATACTCAGATTGGCTTTTATAGATAAGATGAAACACGATTCTCTCCAGTAAAACATTTTCTGTAGTTCATTATAAGCTAGATTTATTTATTTATTTAGAAACAAAATGTGAGGTAAAAATTTTCTATTTTTGTTAACGATTAAAATGGTGGTCGGTACAAGGCTTGAATTTCTGACCCCTTGCTTATAATAGCGGGAGGTGGGTGTCCGTTTTTCGCAGTAAGTTATTCTCTCTGAAAAACTCTTCTGCTTGCTCAATCCACTTCAAATCAAGATCTACAAGTAAAAGCTTTAAGGCCAATACAGTCCTCCTTTCTGGAGATAGAGTTCAGTATAGCCTAGCTAAAAACTTACAAAGATTAAAAGATTTTAAATGAGGTTAAAAAACTAAACAATCTCCATCATCAATTGCCCTGAATCAAGAGTATCGCCTTCCTTAACGTTAATTGTTTTAATTTTCCCATCAATGCCTGATTTAATCTCGTTTTCCATTTTCATGGCCTCAAGAATAAGCAAAGTCTCACCTTTAACGACCTCCTGACCTGACTTCACAAAGATTTTTACAATTTTCCCAGGCATCTGAGTAATAAGGGCGCCAGCATCAGCGGAGAATAAACCAGAAGGCTTGAATCCACGATAAATTTTATAAGATTGTGATTTATGCGCAAGATTTTTATCCAAATCTAACACATTCACTTTCCTCCAAGATTTTGTATCCTCTGAGAGATAAAATTTGCCTGCAAGCTTTTTAATTTCATAGATTAATGTTTTTGAATCATTTTCAATATTAAAACGATAGTGTCCAGAACTAAGCTTTTGAGCTCTTGAAACATCAAAGACCACTTCTTCAGAGTTAGAGTTTATTAAGTAATACCTCATAACAAACTCCCAAGCTCCATGCTTATGACTTTCTCTGTAAGTTTTCTTAAGTCATGATTTTGCTCAATTTTATCCTGAGGTGCAATCTCAGCAATATAATTTGTCGTATACTGACCATTAGAAAATTTCTCTTCCTTCATTATCTCTTTATGCAAAGAAGTATTTGTTTTTAGACCATCAATAATTAAACCATCCAGAGCATTTCTCATTTTGCGAATGGCCACGTCCCTTGACTTGCCCTTGGTTACAAGTTTTCCAATCATGGGATCAAACTGAGGAGTAATTTCTTGTCCTTTAAAGATACAATGATCAA
Source organism: uncultured Bacteriovoracaceae bacterium (assembly GCA_964353025.1). Lineage (GTDB taxonomy): Bacteria > Bdellovibrionota > Bacteriovoracia > Bacteriovoracales > Bacteriovoracaceae > CALFYV01. Next base: position 1,748 of record CAYGUN010000077.1, on the reverse strand, counting down.
AACGTACTCCTTGTGGAAAGGTTGTTTCAAACCCAATGATTTTTCCAGGGGCAGGAAGCATCGTAACAGGATCTTCCGCGCAAATTCGACACTCTATTGCATGTCCTTGAATTTGAATTTCAGATTGTGATGCAAAATCAAGTTCTTCCCCTAAAGCAACCTTAATCATATTAGCAACTAAATCCACTCCTGTTATTTCTTCCGTAATGGGATGCTCCACTTGAATTCTTGTATTCATTTCGAGAAAATAAAATTTTCTATCCTCTCCCATGATAAATTCAACTGTCCCAGCCGAGTCATATTTGACAGATTTTGCTAACTTTACAGCAGTTTCACAAACTTCCAAGCGTAATTTATCATCATCTCCAATAAAGGGCGATGGTGCCTCTTCTACAATTTTCTGATGGCGTCTTTGAACAGAGCACTCTCTTTCAAAAAAGTGATATGTGTTACCTTTTTTATCAGCCAGTATTTGAACTTCAATATGATGAGGATTTAGTACAAATTTTTCGACTAAAAGTCCATCATTACCAAAAGAAGATTTGGCTTCTCTTTTTACTGCTTCAAAACCTTTTTTTAACTCTTCGTTATTAAAACAAGTTCGCATACCCTTGCCACCACCACCAGCGACTGCTTTTAACAAAACAGGGTAACCAATATCTTTCGCAATTTTAACTGCTTCATCAACTGTTGCAACTTCCCCTGTTGACCCGGGTACAACAGGAACTCCCGCTTCTTTAGCGATTGTCTTGGAAACGGCCTTATCTCCCATCTTCTCAATTGCCATAGAGTGTGGGCCAATAAAGATGACATTCATTTTCTCTAGCATAGAACAAAATTTTGTATTCTCTGATAGGAAACCATAGCCAGGGTGAACAGCATCAATTTTCTCTGATTTAATTATTTTTTCAAGCTCTGGCATATTTAGATAAGTTTCAGTATTTGTGTTTCCACGCATATGAACCCATTCATGACAGTATTCAAGGTGACTGGCCTCTAATTCATTATCAGTATAAATTCCAACTGCAATATGTCCAAGCTCTCTAATAGCTTTTGCTACTCTAATTGCAATTTCACCACGGTTGACGATTAAGATTCTTTTCATCACTTCTCTATTTTTACAGTGGAATATTTCCATGTTTCCTTGCTGCTCTCACTACTTTTTTATTTTCTAAAAATTTTAGATATTTATAAATTCTCTCGCGGGTCTGTTCTGGTAGTATGACTTCATCAACATAACCAAGTTCTGCTGCCTTATACGGGTTAGCAAACTCGTCTTCATAATTTTGAACTAAAGCCGCTTTCTTTTTATCAAATTCAACACCACTCAAACCTTTAAGCTCATTTCTAAAAATAATATTAACCGCTCCTTCAGCCCCCATAACAGCGATCTCCGCTGTAGGGTAAGCTAAATTTATATCGGCCTTAATATGCTTACTGGCCATAACATCATAAGCACCACCGTAGGCTTTTCTCGTAATAAGAGTAATCATTGGAACTGTTGCTTCTGAATAAGCATATAAAAGTTTTGCCCCATGACGAATAATTCCACCATACTCTTGAACTGTTCCTGGTAAAAAACCTGGAACATCAACAAGTGTTAAGATTGGAATATTAAAAGCATCGCAAAATCTTACGAAACGGGCTGCCTTATCTGATGAATCAATATCTAAAACTCCAGCCAAGTAGGCTGGTTGATTAGCAATTATTCCAATTTTCATTCCACCAACGGATGCAAATCCACAGAT
>CAYGUN010000076.1:0-10245 GCA_964353025.1 uncultured Bacteriovoracaceae bacterium | reverse complement strand
GAATAATTGACATGGCGGATACCCTGATTTTATTTGTAAAGGGACCTTGCACATCGTATGGTCGGGGAAATCAAAAATATCATCGTAATGAGAGAGAGGGCAAAGGCTGGAATTATAATTGGTCAGGTCATCGGGATAACTGTATGGAGGATTACAACTTTAAATTGAATTTTAAGATCATGGTCCCTTCCTCTGTCAACCTGCAATTGAGCACAATAAATGATGGAGATATTGAAGTAAGTGGTGTGAAGGCCCAAGTGTACGCTGATAATATCAACGGCAACATCAAGCTAACAAAGATTGCAGGGGCCACAAGCGCATCCACCATAAATGGGGATTTGGATTTGGAGTATGAGGTAAACCCCAAAAGTGATTGCAGGTTTTATTCGCTCAATGGTGATATCAATGCCTTTTTTCAAAAGGGATTGGGTGCCAGCGTCAGCTTCGAGAGTTTCAATGGGGATTTTTTCACCAATGTAAATACACTGGAGTCGCTTCCAGTCCAATTGGAAAAGGAAACGAGAAAGGAAGGGACTAAATATAAAATCAATGGTAATAGGTATAAGGTGGGCCAGGGAGGAGTAAGACTAGACTTTGAAACCTTCAATGGCAATGTATACCTGAAGGAAATTTGAATTAAGAATTATGAAGAAGATAGTAAAAATGAAATTTATACTTTTTGCTGGATTGGTGCTCTGGTCATCAATTCAAAGTATGGCACAAAAGGAAGGTGAATTCTCTGTTCCTTTGTCCAATCCCGGTCAACGGGGAATGTTGCGGGCACAATTGAACACAGGTTCGATTACCGTCAATGGATCAGCACGTAAAGATGTGCTCATTAAATACAAACAGGTGGTAAGTGACCAAGTGCATAAAGATTCAGAAAGTAAGAACGGGATGAAGCGAATTAGCTCTGGGACGATGGACCTTGAAGTATCTGAGAACAACAATCAGGTGAAAGTCGGATCGGATTCATGGAGCAACACGGTGGATTTGATTATCGAGGTGCCGTCCAGCTTTGATATGAAGGTGCAGGCGTACAATGATGGCGAGATAGTGATCTCAAATGTTCAGGGGCAGGTTGAGACTACGAATTATAATGGTGGAATTTCCGCTACAGAAATTTCTGGTTCAGTGGTGGCGTCCAGCTACAACGGAGATATTAAAGTCGGCTTTGCTAAGATCACACCTGAAACTCCGATGTCCTACTCCACCTACAATGGTGACATAGATCTTACTTTTCCCGCTGCCTTGAAAGCCACGCTTAAAATGAAAACTGAGCGCGGTGAAATCTTTACTGATTTTGAAGTAAATCTATCTAAGACAGGGCCTATTCAAAAAAAGGAAACCAAGTCTGGCACTTATAGAGTAACAATTGATGAGTGGGTGACGGGTGACATCAATGGCGGAGGCCCGGAGTTTACTATGAAAAATTACAATGGAAATATACTGATCCGCAAAAAGTGATTTCCGGAAAGTTCTAGAAAGTTGAGGTGCTTGTTTTAAGTACCTCTTTTTTTTAGAAAGTACCTTCAATTTCGAATGGGTATTTATTTTAGTTAGTTGAAGTTGCTAGTTTTATACCCATGGTATTTCACCGCATACTTTCGCTTTTGGGAATTGCTTTCTTATTTTTTCTTGTTTGTCGATGTGGATCGTCCGATGGAAATGCGATCATTTCAAACGTTCGCATAATTAACGTTGAAGATGGCACCATCGGGCCTCCGGTGGATATCTTCATCTCGGATAAGATAATTTTTAAGATAAGCGTATATGATTCTCTGTCAGTGCCAAATGGTGCGACTCGTGGTAACGGAGCTTTTGTAATTCCCGGTTTATGGGATATGCACGCTCATCCTGACGACCCGGAGGTGTGGCGGATGAAACCTGATGACTTATCACGAGATAAATTGATGCCTCAGTTTGTGCTTCGCGGGGTTTTAGGAATAAGGGACATGGGCGGAAGCCTAGAGACGATTAATCGCTGGAGAACATTGGGGGAGTCCGGACAGTTGCTCGTGCCCGGTATTGTTGCAGGCGGACCACTTCTTGATGGCCCCAACCCGATGTGGGATGGTTCTGTAGGTATAGATTCTCCAGCCAAGGCTCCTCAAATAATCGATTCGCTGATTGCTGAGGGTGTGGACTTTTTGAAAATATATTCATTGCTTCCCCGTGAAACATATTTTGCTGTCGCTAATAATGCGAATTCAATAAATATACCTTTTGCGGGGCATGTGCGCTACACGGTCACAACTTCTGAGGCTGCCCGAACTGGAATGAAAAGTCAGGAGCATCTTTTGGAAATTCTGAGGGAGTGCAGCGACTACGATGAGTCTGTCGCTAGGGGCGCGTTTGATCCAACAAAATATAGTGGAGCAGCGCGATATGTGGCTATGAATAATTTTATGTTGTCGAATTTCGACACCACACGACTCCTGGAATTGATCAAAGTTCATAAGTCCACTAACACCTGGCATTGTCCTACCTTGAGCATGTGGTATAAGAATGCCTGGTTTGAATCAGAAAGAACACGAGATGATAGTTTGTGGACCTATCTTCCACCATATCTAAAGTCTTATTGGACCGAACAAGAGAACGATCACCTGAGAAATAGAGACGATGAGGAATTCAAAAGTACCAAGAAAAGACTCTACGCTCATTACCTCTACATCGTTCGCACGCTTGATGAAAATGACATCCCTCTGCTGGCGGGTACAGACACTGGGGCTAATCCTTTGTGTTGGCCAGGCATCGGAGTGGTAAATGAAATGAGAGAACTGGAAAGGGCAGGGGTACCCCGATTAAGAGTATTACAATCAGCCACATTGAACCCTGTCAAGTATTTAGGTCTAGGCGATTCGTTGGGTACGGTAGCCGTGGGCAGGCGCGCTGATTTTTTACTTCTGGAGAATAACCCGCTTGAAAATTTAGATGCTCTTTACCATCTCCAAGGCATCTCCTTTAATGGAAATTATTTGGGTGATAATATTAAGGCCCAGGGTGAATTTGATTTTACTGAAGATAAAAATTCAATTTCCAAAGAATCAAATATTGTAGTTACGACTGATATTGTAGATTTAAACACTGTTTTAACATCGTTATGGGGAGAACATGTTGCGAGAACAGATGTGCAAGGAGCTTTTAACTCCAAGTTAAAATCTTCATTTAACTTTAATAATTTCTCCATGGTTGATTTGTCTGCCCAAATACTAAATTTAAAAATAGAAAACAAATTAGATAGAATTGAAAATATTGGGACAGGGACTTTTGAGATAAAAAATGGAGTCATTCAAGATTGGAAGCTAAGTGCACCTGGAAAAGACGGAGGAATAACTTCAAGAGGCTCAGGGGATTTTAATAACCGCTATAATGTTCAAACAATTGTAAATTTTAATGCAGATTTTATGAAAGTTATCTCTGATAAAGTAATAAAATCAACAGGAGTGATTGAGAATGAAATTCTTTTTTCTAATAAGTATGCATTGGGATTCGCTTTTTTGGTTGAAATAAAAGATGGAGCATTCGCTTACGAAGGTTTCCCAACAACATTAGATGAAATCACAGGCAATTTAGTTTTTGATGGTAAGAGAATCTCTGTAAACAAATTAACTTCAAAAATGATAACCGGAGTTTGCAATATTGAAGGGCAAATCATTATGCACTTTCCTTATCCTCAGATAAATTTAACTTATACCCTTGATGAAACTACCTTTAAATTTCTTAATAAATCGAATTTTGTCTTAAGTGGAAGTGGTTCCTTGTTAGGAGATAAGTTACCCTATTTTTTATCGGGTGAGTTATCTCTTGTGAGGGGTGATTTAAGAAGTGAATTTAACGAACTTTCGGACAATAAGGACTTATCATCACAGAATATTAAATATCTTCCTAAAAAACTGACATCAAAAACAGCTAAGCTTATTAATACAGGTATAGCTTTAAAGACAACATCTCCATTTTTGGTAAAAAATTCAATGGTGGATATTCCTTTTGCGGGTGATGTAAGAGTTTCTGGTAGTATTTTTTCTCCGACAATAGCAGGGGAAATGAATTCGATTCCAGCTGTAGGTAAGTTTATTTTTAAAAATAATGAATTTATTATCAGCAAGGGTGAGCTTTACTTCTCTGAAGCCTCGTCGTCAATAAATCCTGAACTAGACTTTACTTCAACGGCTTCAATTGATGATTATAATGTGGCCATGAATATCACTGGTACCGCTAAGGATTTTAATATCAACTTAAGTTCTGATCCTCCACTTCCAAGGAAGGATGTTTTGTCTTTAGTTGCTTTTGGTTATACGGATGAACAAGCAAAGAACCTTTCAGGGCAAGCAAGGAATGAGTTATCCTCTGCTGGAGTGGGAGCATTATTATTTGAGAGTTTTAAAGTAAATGAGGCCCTTCGAAGTGAATTTGGATTAAAGCTTAATGTGGGAACACAGCTAGTTGAAGGACAAGATGGATTTTTAAATGGAACGGCAAGTGGAGACGGAGCAGGTCAAGTTGGTCGTGTCAGGTCTGCTACAAAAATAGAAATTCAAAAAAAGCTAAATAAGGCAATGAATCTGTCTGTTTCGAGTACAGTGGGTGGAACAATCGGGCAAAGACAAAAAATGAATTTAAATTATAAAATCAATGATACCGTTTCGGTTGAGGGAATTTACGAATCTAAAACCAATGATGACGGCGAAGAGGATATTGTTAATAATTCAGTTGGAGTTGATTTGAAGTTTAGATGGTCTAAAAAATAATGTATTTATTAAAAATATTTTTTATATTAGTTTTATCCCAGTTGCATGCGCTGGCCGATTTAGATGTCACCGACTTAAGTATGAGTTGTGAGGATAAATCATATTGTGTTAAGTATGCAAAACAATTACAAAAGATTAGAGGCAAATACCGCAATATTGGTCACCTTGAACGTATATTGAAAATTTTCTTAGTACGCGATAGTTTCGAGAAAGTTTCTTATAAGGTTTATAAAAATAAAGAGAATTACAAGGTTGATATAAAAGTTATTCCCAGAAGTTTAATATCAGCAGTTTCGTTTAAGTTTTCAGGAGGAGATGATTTTGAATTTGTCCAAACTGCAGCTAATATTCAGGTAGGTAGTTTTTATAATAAGCCCGAAATCGTTGAGTCAAAATTAAGAGTTAAGAATTTTTTGCAAGAAATGGGCTATAAATGGAATGATGTTATCATTGAAGAGAGAAAGAAATCTGAGTCAATTGAGTTGATATATCATTGTAGCCTTGGTCCAGCACTAAAACTTAAAAGGTTAAATATCGATACAACGAGTGATGTGGTGAGAGATATTATTCGTTCAAAATTTATAACAGATATGAATTCAGTGTTTAATTTTCGAGAAATAAAAAGAAAAGTTGGAGAAATCAAGGAAGAGCTCTTTGAAAACGGAAGGTACTTAGTCCAGCTCCAAACGTCTTTTTCTATAGAGGGAGAGAGCATTTTTTTAAATTTGAAAACTTTAAATATCAAGAGGCTAATTTATTCTTTTAACGGAAAAGACTTACGTTTTAAAAAGCGTGACTTTCTTGCCGACATTAAAGATTTTTATCAAAAAGTAGAAAAAAATATTGACAATGAGACTCTTGTTAAAATTTTGGAAAAAAAATATATTGAACTTGGTTATTTAAAGACAGCTTTCAACATTCAGAGATTGGAGTTTGTTGATAATTTAGGTGAAAAAGTTGATAAAGTGATGGTTGATATAGTTGAAAATCAGAGAAAGAAAGTTGATAAAATTATTTTTTCAGGAAATTTAAACTTTTCTGATGATGAGATTCTATCCTTATATAAGGACAAGCAATCTGAGCTGGCTTCTCTTGGTATATATGACAAAAATTATTACAATACCTTTTTGAATAAATTAAGAGATTTTTATCTCTCCCATGGTTTTGTAGAGGCTTCGGTACAAGGACCGATTGAGAATTATCAAACATTATCCTCTAAATTAGAGATAGAGTTTCAAGTCAAAGAAGGATTGCAAACTTATGTTGATAGCATAAAATTTAGTGGGCTAAATGAAGAGCAGCAAGATGTGGCACTTGGATTAATAACAAGCAAGGTAAACGCATTTTTTAATCCATTAACTGTCGATGATGATTTATCGACAGTTGTGAATTATTTTCAGGACGAAGGATATTATAATGCCAAGATCGTTAATAGAGAGTCTTCTCAAATAGCAGCATATAAGTCTGATAAATCGACAGTTAGTTTACATTTTTATGTTGTTCTAGGGCCAAAGCTTTTTCTTGGGGATGTCGTCATTCTTGGAAATGATAAAACAAAAAAAGAATATATCTTGCAAAATGTTCAACTTAAACCAGGTGAAAAACTGTCACCTTCTAAAGTGAAAAGAATTCAATCAGATTTGTCATTATCAGGAATATTTTCTGTTGTAAATGTTGAACCTATTCAGGTGCCGGGATCTCAGGTTAGCGATTTGTTAATTTCCTTAACAGAGAAAGATTCAGTTACTATAGAAGTGGCCCCAGGGTTTAGAACTGATTTAGGGGGAAAGATATCAGGACAGGTAAAGTTTGGTAATTTGTATGGAATGAATAGAAGTGTTACTTTGAAGGCGCAGGTAAACCAGCGTTTTAATTTTAGTACTTTAGCTCCAGAGAGACGTAATGACCAAGAGTTTGTCGAATATAATATGCAGGTAAATTTTGGTGCACCTGAAATATATGGGTCAAAATTCAATTTTTCTTCTTCTGGAGCGATTACGAAAAAAAGATTTTACTCTTTTGATGCAGACATCTTAAGGGCATCAGCGGCGATAAATAGAGATTGGACTGATTATTTCTCAATGAGTTTAAGGTATCAGGTTGAAGAAATTCAACAATTCAACGCAGTCCAACTAGATGATAATGGTAAGTTTCAGATAGGCTCATTAGCACCATCTTTAACCTTTGATTTTAGGGATAATCGAATTAACCCGAGAAGTGGAACTTATTTTAATCTTACATGGGAATTTGCCAATCCGGCCCTTGGCTCTCAAGAGAATGAAGCACAGACAATTAATTATGAGAAAATTATTTCTAGAAATAGATTCTATATACCTATGGGTAACTCAGTTCTTGCTATATATGCTGCAATGGGTGTTCAGGAGAATAAATCAGATAATAGTGGGATTCCTAGTATCAAGCTTTTTCGACTCACAGGGGCAGATATTGTAAGAGGGTATGACGATCAGGAAATGAATATTGCGGAAAATATGGCAGATATTAGTGAGTTTGATGTTACGGATAAGGTGTATATGAGCCTATTTAAAATAGAGCCTAGGTTTTATATGAGTGACAATTTTATTCTTGGACTTTTTGTTGATGGTGGACGGCTTTTTGTTGATTCGTTCCAACCATTAGATGTAAGAAGCTCTGTGGGAATTAGCTTCAAGTATTTAACACCAGTGGGCTCATTAGACTTTGACTATGGGCACAAGATATCGCGCTCTCAGCTGCCAGATGGCACTCAAGAGAGTCCAGGAAGGCTTCATGTTTCGATAGGTTTTTTCTAGTTAAATCAGTTATTTAAGCATATATTAGGAAAAGATTTTAGTGAAAAATAATAGGCGCTAGACCTGGTGGTTAAATTTTATTGGGTTCTGTTGACTTATGGCCCCATAATTGGTTATAAAACCTATTCTTATTGTGGCTTAATTTAAGGTAGGAATTTATGTATACTCAAAGAAGTTATACTCTCAAACCATCAGAAACAGAAAAAAAATGGTATCACATTGATGCTAGTGAAAAAGTAGTAGGTCGATTGGCCACAGAAATTGCTGATTTACTTCGTGGAAAAAGAAAAACGACTTTTACTCCGAATACTGACTCTGGTGATTTTGTAGTTGTAACAAATATTGAAAAAGTTAAATTTACTGGTTCAAAGTGGGATAATAAAATTTATTATTGGCACACAAACCATGTTGGTGGTCTTAAGCAGAGAACTGCTAAAGAACAACTTAAGAGGCATCCTGAACTTATTCTTCAGAATGCAGTTAAGGGAATGCTTCCAAAGGGTTCTTTGGGTAGAAAGCAGTTAACAAAATTAAAATTGTTTGTTGGGTCTGAGCATGAACATACAGCTCAAGCTCCTGAATCGTACACGTTTTAACAAGGAAAAAGGTATATAGAGATGGCAGCTAGTAAAGGTATAACTTATGATTCGCAATCTGTAGGAAGAAGAAAGTCTTCTGTTGCTAGAGTTTATTTAGTAAAAGGTAGCGGGAAAATTACAATCAATAAAAGAGAATTAGCGGAGTACTTCCCAAAGGCGACTAGTCGATACGTTGTGAATCAACCATTGAACTTGCTTAGTGCTAATGATCAATATGATATTAATATCAATGTTAAAGGTGGCGGAATTACTGGTCAAGCAGGAGCTATTAGACTTGGGATTTCAAGAGCGTTGGTTAAAATAAACGAAACATGTAGAGGCGAGCTTAAAAAAGCTGGGTTTCTTACTCGTGACTCAAGAAAAGTTGAAAGAAAGAAATACGGTCTTTCAGGTGCAAGAAAATCTTACCAGTTTTCAAAAAGATAGAATCTTATTTTTTATATACAAAAAAGCCCACCATATGGTGGGCTTTTTTTTGTAAAAGTGTATAAATATTTATGTCGAACAAGCAGCAGTTCATTAAGATTCGGGGAGCAAGAACTCATAATCTCAAGTCAATCGATGTCGATATTCCCTTAAATAAAATTACTTGTATTGGTGGACCCTCTGGATCTGGCAAGTCTTCACTGGCCTTCCACACAATAACAAATGAATCAAAAAGAAGGTTTTTGAATTCAATGTCTACTAATGTGAAGTTTTTTTCCCAAAAACCAGCAGCAGTTGACGTGGATGAAATGTCCCCTGTTTTACCTGTTTTTGCTTTACCACAAATTAATCCCATCATAGGTTCCAGGGCGGTAGTTGCAGATACTATGGGGTTGACGGAATTATTTGGACATTTGTTTTATAAATATTCTTATGAAGTATGTCCTAAGCATAAGAGCTTATTGGAAGTTCCTGATTTTAATGATGAGATGAAGACAAAAAATAAATTAAAAAAAGATCAAAAGATACATGTTTTTCTTAAAAAAAAAGATTTTCTGGATATTTTCATTAATTCTCCACTTCCAACAAGAGTTTGGGATAATGAAAAAAAAGAAATTACCTTATATGATGAAAAGGCAAATTATTGGGAAATAGCAAGAGTAAAATTTCCAAATACAAATAAGCTGATAAAGATATTTGATGATTACTCAGTATTAAAAACAAGAGATATTTATTATTATATTGAAGGGGCTAAGGAAGTTAAAAAGTTAAAACTAGGCTTTATTCCTACATGCCCAAAATGCTCTTATCAAACAACCTTGAATGCTTTTTCAAGTTATTTCTCACCTTATAATGCACTTGGGGCATGTCAGAATTGCAATGGTTTTGGTTCAACCCTTGAGTTTGATGAAACAAAATTACTAGATAAAGAGCTTTCTATTAAAGAAGGAGCTGCTCTTTTTTTAAATTATAAACCTTTTTCTCATTTAATAACTACTTTGGAAGTTGCGATGAAGAAGAAGAAAATTCCATTAACCAAACCAGTTAAAGATATTGGTGATGATATTATTAACCTTCTCTATGAAGGAGGAGACAAATTTCCAGGCTATAATTCGTTATTTAAGTATTTAGAAAGAAAAAAATATAAAAGAAATGTGAGAATATACTTAAGGCGAATACAAAAAGAAGAAGACTGCACTGTTTGTTTTGGAAGTCGTTTGAAACAAGAAATTTCTCAAAGAGTAATAAATGTTGATGATTTAAAAATTTCATTTTCCCAGTTATGTTTATCAACGATCAATGAAGCTAGAAGTTTATTGAGTTCACAAAAGAAATTTATCGATAGCTACCATGAAAAACTTACTTCAAAGCTAAAGCTATTGTTAGATGTGGCCATTGATATAGGGTTGGGCAATGTTTCATTGATGAGAAAAACCAAATCATTATCAGCGGGGGAGTATCAACGTTTCTTGCTTTTAAAGTTCATTGCTTTCGAAGGAACAAATTCATTATTTGTTTTTGATGAGCCAAGTCTTGGTTTGGGTGAGTTTGAACAAAAAAAACTTCTAGATGGTATTAAAAGAATTTGTGAACAGGGTAATACCATTATTTTAGTTGATCATAGCTAGTTTTTTCAAAAAAGTTGTGATCAGCTTATGATCATGGGCCCCGGGGCTGGAG
>CAYGUN010000075.1:0-10245 GCA_964353025.1 uncultured Bacteriovoracaceae bacterium | reverse complement strand
CACCCTTCTTGTAGGTTTTTTCCTCAAACATCGCCTCTACTTCAATCCATTGATTTTGAGGGATTGGAGAGATAGAATTAAAAAAGCTGTAGAGTTCAAAATATTTCATAAAAAAGATCCTCACATCAATAATATGATTCTTATCTTATATCTATAATTTTTGTGGTAGGGCATTATCACATGGCAACAAGAGTTAAAAATACAATCCCATAACTTCCTGAAAATACTAGTTATAAGAAAAAAATCATTTTTTATCTCAAACGGCATGAAAGGGCCCTGACTGGGCCCTAAATTTCTTATTTAAATTCTATAAATTTATCAATAGTTGTTGTTGCTTCAAAAAAGATTTTAAGATTATCCCAATTTTCATCAACACTCTTCTGGTCTAACTTAAACATGTGTTGCCAAAGGTTTTGGCCATCAACTTGTCCTTTAATAGAAAAATCTTTATTTAAAGCATAGTACTCATCCCAAGCTTCATGAGCTTTCACCCAAAAACGGCCATGAGACTTCCACCAAGTCTGTGCTGGCCCACAACTAGCTTCATCAATTTGATTATAAGTATTACGACCTTTCTCATAAGCAATGACTTCCTGAGCATCTACACTTTTGCTAATTTTCGCTCCATCATGCGAGTGAACATGTCCAAAAGCAGTGATTTCATGACGATTACGACGCTTAAGAATATTGTAGTCTGATCGAATGCTAAACTCACGTCTTGGAAGAGGGGCATTACTCTCACATTCCCAGTATTCAACATCTCCCCACTTAATCCACGGAGCTGAACATTCGTAACGAGGTCCACCACCAACTTGATAAGCTGCTTGCGTCCATCTTCCCACCGGGTTACTCACAACTTCATGTTTCCAAGAGCTATCACCTTGAAAGGAATAAATATGGGCATCTTCATAAGTCCAATGCTGTCTCCAATGCTTAACAATATGGCCACCAGGGATAATGAGAAGATGTAATAAAACAACTTCTTTATCTGACTCCCTTTCAACAAAAATCCATTCAAGTCCACCAGATTTAAAGCGATCAAAAAACTGGTAATTAGCAACAGGTGAAAATGTCTCAGCATCTTCATAGGTAATATTGTAGCAACCTGTCATTTTTTTAATTGAAGCAATATCTTCAGTTATTCCGGCAAAACTTAGGGCCGATAAAAACAGCATAGTAAAACCAATACTTTTCATCTTCTTCTCTCCTCATTTTCAATGTGTTTGACATATCAAACTGCACAGTGAATTAAACGTAAAGACATGGTGCATATCCTCAAAAGCGGTATTTATACATACAGTACGAGCTTGGAGGCATTATGAGATTTTTATTCTTAATATTACTATTAACAAGCACTGCGTTATCAAAAGAGGTTTTAACTTATAAAATGCTCGCACGAACTTCTTTTGAAGACTCCCATGTTTTACCAGTGGCCTCGTTTTTCACTAACTCTTCTGCTGACATCAATAACAAGTCTGACTTTGCTCTCAAGCTCGTCAGTATTGATTGGAATGCCAATCAGGCCATTTGGTTAAACGATAAACTCATCTATACCTCCCCGCTTGGAAGATATGTAACAGACCCTTCTATTAACGATAATAAGGAAGTCGTTTTTACCGAGTTTGATCAAGGTCGAAGTTACGGTATTTATAAATACTTCCCAACCGAAGATGAAACCCTCCCGATTGTCACTATTGGTGGTCCTCATAATATTATAAGCTTTGATACCGTAGTCCACGATAATTCAGGAATGATTCTGGCCAGAGCAACAAATGTCTTTGGAGAAAGGCTCATTGTCTTAATCAATCCTTACACATTTGAGCAGTTTCTGATTGTAAAAGAATCATCTCAAAATAACTTCTCATACTTATTTACTCCTCAAATGAATAACTTTGGCTCTGTTGCTTTGAAGGCCCGCTATGGAGATGCAGGGCAATACAATGAAGAAAGGCCTGATGATGTATTGCTGTTTCAAGAAGAAAGAAAATTCGTCCTGGCCGAAGACAGCGATAAAAATAATCAATCTCCCATTAAAAAAATAAGAAACTCTATTGCGATTAATGATTTAAACCAAGTTCTATACTTTGCTGAACTAGAAAATGAAACAGCTTTGATTCTGACTGATGGTCAGTCATCAATAAAAATCGCCACCACCACCCATCCTGATATTTCAGAATTTGATTTCTTTAATCCCAGTCTAAATAATAATGGTGTTATTGCTTTCAGAGCAAAAGATGGATTGGGAGTTGATGCAGTGTTTGCCACCGATGGATACACCCAATTTAAAATTGCTTATGAAGGTCAAGTAATCGAGAGTGATTTGGGCCCTGCCACAATATTTTATGACGGAAATAATCCTCCATTTGGTGGATCACCTGATATCAATGATAAAAATGAAATCATTTTTAGTGCTTCCTTGAGAAATCCTGCTGATTTGTTAGAATCCTATGGAAGCAGCATAATTAAAGCAACTCTAGACTTAGGATATTATTACTATGGTAGATGATATTAAAAAATGGCAGGCCGAACATTTAGCCAGTATTGAAGCTCAACTCGGAACTCTTCAAGGAATAACAGATTATATTGAAGATACCATGGATAATTTTGCTCACCGCTATCTTGTGACTTCCAGTGGTGACCCCGTAGATACGATGGTTCCAAATCCTGGTTTTCTTGCCGCTGAAAGTGAAGAGAAAAATATTGAAGAAGCCAAGAAGACAACAAATCAAACAGTACTCAAGGCCATTACTGAAAAGAGGCCACAAAGCTTGCGCTATATCTTAATGTGCTCAGTCTCAGATTTTATTGAAGGTAAAGGTAGTGGAACATTAGATATTGTGGGCGTTGTTCATTGGGGCGGACCTGAGTTCTTGCCCGCTTCACCTGATCAAGATATGAGAAAGGTTCAATTTAAGTTCGAAGATATTTTAGATTTTAGAAATAATTTCGCTAAATACTTGGAAGAGGCTTGCAAAGTCTTTTAATCAGAACAACACTCATTTCATAAAAAATTCTCATTTATTTCATTAAATTCATTAGAGTAGAAAGCAGCCCCATAGAAATACCCAACATTATTCCAAGTTTTATAGTTAATCTGTTTTCAAGAGAAACGAGCTTTACTTCAAATGCATCCATTCTTTTATTAAGACGATATTCTAAATTTTTTAGCTCTTCTTTGGTAGCACAGTTGGCCTCAAGCTTATCTACTTTTGCCTCAAACTTTCGAAAGTCTTCTTTAGTTGCAAAATAGCTAAACTTAAAATCTAGTTCTTTAAAATCTGATTTCGTTGCAAGATTTTCATTAACCATTTCAATCACCATTTGAACATTTTCTTCGGCTTGCTCTTTGGTAAAACCGACCTCTTCTAATTTCCTAGTATACTTCAAAGCATTAAACATTGCACTCTCCTTTTTTTTGAGCTAATCAAAAAGAGAGATTGCAACCCAGTACTTCTTTTTATTTTTCTAAGTCATTAAAAAGACAAAATTTTATAATTCGTTAAAAACTATTTTCCCTTCAAAGAGTGTAAGCTTCGGCACCCCTTTCACTTTCCAGTTTTTAAACGGAGTATTACGGCCCTTTGAAACAAAGTTTTCGGGATTAATCGGTTCTTCGTTATCAATATCAACCAAAGTGATATCAGCACTCGCCCCAACATCGAGAGTTCCATAAGGAATATGAAAAAGCTTAGCAGGGCGAACTGTCATCATGTCCACTGCTTGCTCAAGTGAAATTAAACCTTTTAATACAAAATTTGTGTAAATGAGTTGAAAAGAAGTTTCAATACCCACAATACCGAAAGGAGCTTCGGTTATATGACGAGACTTCTCCTCTTGTGAATGAGGAGCATGATCAGTTGCTATCATATCAATTGTGCCATCTTGAAGAGCTTGCACGCACGCAACTCTATCTTCTTTGCTTCGAAGTGGTGGGTTCATTTTCCAATTAGCATCTAAGGTCCCATCTGCTCTTTCTGGAATATCTTCATCACATAAAAGCAAATGATGAGGTGATACTTCCGCAGTCACGGGCCAACCTTTCTTCTTTGCCTCTCTCACGTAATCAATTGAGGCCTTAGTTGAAATATGCAACACATGAAAGTGACAACCAGTCTCCCCTGCATACTTACAACCTCGTCCAACGTGAGCGGCCTCAGACATATGATCAATTCCTGGCACATTATATTTTTCAGAGATTTTTCCCTTATGAATACAGCCACCCAAGGAAAGGGCTTCATCTTCTGAGTGATCAAGTAGTGGTAGACCAGTCTTTGCGATTTCACTCATGGCCTTTTCCATTATCTCATCAGACTGTACACCTTTACCGTCATCAGTAAAAGCAATCGTTCCTGCACTCTTTAGAGCCTTGTAATCGACTAACTCTTTACCCATCAAACCTTTGGTAACTGCTGCCGTCGAAAGAACACGGCAAAGACCAAGCTCTTTTACTCTTTTATGAATTTGAGAGATCACCTCGGGTGAATCAGTTGTGGGGTTTGTGTTTGGCATAGAAATAACTGTTGTGAAACCTCCACGAGCTGCCGCGCGGGAACCTGATTCAAGATCTTCTTTATATTCTTGCCCTGGTTCACGAAAATGTACTTGAGGATCAATAAGCCCTGGAAGCATGAGCTTGCCTTGTCCATCTATTATTTCATCTGTATGTTCTGAAATGCTTGTTGCAAGCTTTTGAATTTTGCCATCAGCAATTAATAGATTAGAGGCCACTAACTCATCACTTGAGCCTAAATATTTCCCTAGAGTCTTTACATTTTTAATTAGTATTTTCATAAGCTCTCTTTCACTTCCCAGCTACGCTTCATTCCATCTCGCAGCTCTATTCCCAAATTAGCAAGCTTCGTTTTAACTTCATCAGCTTTTGCCCAGTCTTTAATCGCACGGGCCTCTTCTCGCTCACTTAGAAGTTTTAAGATATCTTCTTTTTCAATACCTTTTTCTTTTAAAAGCATACTATCTAGGTCATCAAGAATTTGTGTTGGGTCTTCAAAAAACAAAGCGCTCATTTCGCCATAGTCTTTCATCCAATTTATGAAATACTCAGCTGTTCCTCGATGAGTAGGTTTTCTCTTCGTTGCAATTTTTAAAGCATTAAAAGCGCGCGTGGCCTCAAAAACATGGGAAATAAATTCTGCTGTATTGAAATCATCATTTAATGACTTTTTAATTTTACCCGAAAGGCCCGTTAGTATTTTCACAAAGCCACTGTCAGCATCTGCACTCTCACTCACTTCAAAAACTATAGTGTGCGCTATTTCAAGTGCACCATAAATTCTTTTTAATGCCCCAATTGTTTGAGAGATTTTATCATCTGTGACACTTAATTGTGAGCGGTAGTGGGCCGATAGAAATAAGTACTTCAAAATTTCGGGATGATATTTATCCATAAAATCTCGGGCCTTCATTACGTTGCCCAATGACTTACTCATTTTCTCACCATCAAAATTAATAAAATTATTATGAACCCAATAGTTACAATAGGTACAATTAGTGGCCCCTTCCCCTTGAGCGATTTCATTTTCATGGTGGGGGAAAATAAGATCGATTCCTCCGCCATGAATATCAATAGAATCTCCAAGAATGGTATTAATCATGGCCGAACACTCAATATGCCAACCAGGACGCCCTTTCCCCCAAGGAGAATCCCAAGCAGGCTCCCCTGCTTTGGAAGGTTTCCATAAAACAAAATCAAAAGGAGATTTTTTTCTTGAGTCGACTTCAACTCTTTGACCGGCTTCTAATTCGTCCAGTTTCTTTTTTGAAAGCTGACCATATTTTTCGTAAGCATCGATATGATAAAAGACTTCTCCATCAATGATATAACCTTTGCCATTAGCAATAATTTTTTCAACCATCGCAATAATTTGTGGAATAAAGTCTGTTACTTTTGGATTATGATCATGTTTTTTGAGTCCAAGACGATAAAAGTCTTTTTCAAACTCAGCAATAAAGCGCTCACTAATGACAGAGGACTCAACACCTTCATCATTGGCCCGTTTAATAATTTTGTCATCTACATCTGTATAGTTATAAACAAAAGTGGCATCATAACCACTTTTTTCAAACCAATTTCTAATGAGATTAAAAGTAATCGCACCTCTAAAGTTTCCGATGTGAAGAAAATCGTAAACTGTTGGTCCACAAAGGTAGATTTTGACCTTCCCTTCTTCTAGTGGTTTGAAAGCTTCTTTTTTTTGACTAAGAGTGTTGTATAATTGAATTCCCATGTGCTTAAATTACACTATGGTTGAGAAATGATAAACCCCTAAAAGAGTTTATTACAATGTTTGCGATAAGATTGTTTACCGTAGCGCTGTAACCATTTAGAAGGCTTCACATTACCAGAACGAATATCTTTGATCCTAGTTCTTAATCTTTGGGTAGACTCTTTTAACCACTGACCGGCCTTCAAAAAAGGCCCAAAATAGAGTTTAAACGTCTTATCAATCTTTTCCCACTTGGCCAATGCCGATTGAGAGAGCAAGCCCTTATCCATTGACTTCATTTTTCTGCCAATCCATGCTTTGGCAGTAACAGCACCACTTACATGAACGGCCAAAAATGTTCCTAAAATCAACGGGGCCTTATACGCGGTAGGAACAGCATCACTTGCTGCCATGGCCAGACCAAAGGTTTCACCAAGTCTCGGGGCCAGTCCTGTTATAAATTCGTGGAAATCAGACCATTTATAAGATTTTAATTTTGTCCCAAAGATTTTGAAGGCCGTGTTGTTAAGTCTGGTGGCAATTAAGAAATCATTGGCCCCTTTCCAAGATAGTTTTGAAGCACTTTTGCCAAAAAGAGTTCCCATCATAATGGCGTAAGTTGTCAGATCAAGTAGGTCCCCACCACTAAAATAGGTAAAGGCCATATAATAAGGAATCGCTTTCATAAATTCTATCTTAAGAATATTAGACTTGAGCCCTCCACCATCATATTTTAAATTCTTATCTAATTTTGAAAATATAGACCAAAACAAGTAGTTTGCACCAACCACACTCATAAGCTTCCAATCAAGGTGGCTTCCTCCCCCAAAACTCAGAGCAGTAAGATGTTTTATACCCAGAACAGAAGCACTTGTAGCGGCCCCTGTTAAAACTCCCATTAAAACATTATCCATTTTAGGAATAACTGTTTTCGCATTTAGGTAACGACCCATCCATGTGGCCGACCCTTGTACAGCTTTTTCTTCGTATTTGAGTTTTTCAAGAATAATTCCTCTATCATCAATTTTTCCATAAATAGTATTGGTCCCTTTGGCAAAGAAGGCATCTTTAAAGTTTGAAGTTAACTGGTAAAAACCTTTCTTAATTTGGTTCATTCCTTGAGCAATATCTTCATCATAAAAACTTATATGCCCATTATGAGCAATTTGCTGGCGATCCAGAAAGCGCCTTTCAAACTTTTTAAAAGTGGGTTGGTTTTCATGTTCAAAATAGAAAACATCATCTTGAAACTTATTCAGCTCAATCTTATAGATGGGTTTTCCCTGTAAATTCACTGTATCTGAATCACCCACAAAGGTAATCTTGGCCTTGCCATGTGAGTTTTCAACTGAAATATAATCCTTATCAATAAATTTCTTTAATATCTCGAAAGTCATAATTTCAGATTCACCAGTAACAGGATCAATTTGAGTCGTGCCTATTTGGCGCACGTAGTGTTCAAATTTGATATCAAGTTCACTGATATAGTCCTGAATAATATTTCGTACTTTGTCCCTGTCTTGCTTCGTAAATCCATAGTAACCATTGTCAAATGAGTTTCTTGACTTCCATTGATTATCTTCAATTACATGACTTGTGAGTTCTGAGTTCTCATTAGGATATTTTTCAGAAAGCTCTTCTCCAAATTCACTCAATCTAGTTAAAAGTAATTTTTCATATTCAGACTGGTTAAAAAAAGATTCAGGACCAAGATCACGACTTCCGGCCGAAATATTAATCATTCTTACCACTTTAACAAATTGTTCAAAGTCCCCCTCATGGATTGGGTCATTAAGAAAATTAAGAATAGAGCGTAAAATCTCCTCTTGTTTCTCATTTTTTAATTTGTATAAAGAGCTAAAGCTTGGAAAGAAATTACCCTCAAATAACTCAGGAGATTGAGTTTTAATAAATTCATTATGAATTATGCCTAAAAGCTCTTGAGTCTCACCTTTAGTCTCTGGAAACATCTCAAAGACAAACTCGATGCGCTTAAGAGGGGCCATCTCCTTGATTTTTAAAAAAGGATCATCTCCCCAAACTGCAGTCGAAGCAACAAATAGATAAAAATATATTAGTAATCTCATTCCCAAAGGGGCCCTCAAAAATTAAGTATCAATTTTTCAAAATAAGTACCTAAAAAGTTAAAAATGAGAAATCACTCTTCGGATGTTCACAGACTCTTAACATTGATGCGAAGCTAGCCTGAAATTTTTACAACTCCTTGATTTTTAAGGAGCTAAATAAAGAAATAGATTGATTAAAAGTGAAAAAAAAGCAATACTGCAGCGCAGTTAAACATGATTACTAATGAAGACCATAAGTATGGCTAATGCCATGTTTAGGTTTTTCAGGCGGTGTACGTTGCTTCTAAGGTCTTTATTAAGACAGCTCACACTACTGGTTATGCTTGTAGTGGTTTCAGTGAGTACTGGATACTCTCAAGAGTCTTGTGAGCTTTCGAAAAAGAAATGCCCTCTTACATTAATCGATGATGTCTTCCACGGAACAAATACTTCCGAAGACTTAAAGAATATTAAAATGTATCTGCTTTATATTCTGAAAAAAAGAAACTCAGATATTATCCCTCTTGAAATCTCTCACTATAATGAACTCTATACCTTTCCTGCTGAAGCACAAGAGTCACTGTTTGATGATTTAATACTTTTCTTAAGTGAAAGTTCTCATAATGGCACCTTTGATGATTTAAGAAACCTGCTTGAAATAGGTCGCTTTGCTATCAACGAAGATATATCTGAAGGGCTTGGTGAAGTTCAATTTAGCAATCTCATTGAACAAAAATTCCCTCACCATGAGTCCACAGAAACACTCGTTGAAATGAGAAGTTATCTTCAAGATAAAATACAAGAGCTGCTCAAAGATGGCCGTTATAAAGAAAATATTGAAGAGTTAACCGAAAGTTTCGTAGAAGATGAGAAGTTTAGTGTTTTAGATTTCAACGCCCCTATCTTTGGAAGTACGGAGCGTGAAAGAAATTTAAATATTCAAAGAATAAAAGCTCTAACTAATTTCGCCATAGAAAAATATAAAAAACAATACCAACTACTTGGTACTACCATGATTAATGAGTATGAGGAGTCTTATACATATAGCACCAAACAAATTGGAGATAAGCTAGAAAAAACATATTTTGAGTATTTCTTTGACCAGAATGGAAAAAGTATTGAAGTTGATAAAAAAAATGCGAAATCAATGAATAAATATTCTTATAAAGTAAAACTCTCTCTTGTAGATGGACAGTTAGAGGCCAAAGTCAAAATTAAGTCCCTACGTGATGTTAAAGACGGTGTTTCATTTTTGGTTGTTCCAGAAAACTTTAATCCTCAATCAGAACACGCAAAGCAGAGGATTGCGAGAATCCTTATTGAGGATGGCAACTCTGTCTCGTTTCATGAGAATACAATCTACGGCATTTCAGGTTACGACATGATCGACTATCCAACCAATACTCTAAAAGACACTTTTGCTCAAAGGGGTGCAAGTGTCGCAATTTTAAAAAGAGATCATGAAGGGAATTTACAAAATGAAGTCTTGTTTAAGAAAAAACCAAAATACTGGTATGCAGGAACTGATTGGTGGAAATATTACTGGAGAGCAAAAGTTATAAAGCCCACTATGCACCATTTTAAAATGGCCAATATACAATCGGTATTTGAACTTGCGACAATCGCCGGTTCAGCTATTGTTCTTGGTAAAGAAGTAAGTCCAGCGCTCATTGCAGTTGCAGGTTCTGCTCCACTGCTTATTGGAACAAATCAAAGGACCTATCGCAATATTGTTTACGCCGGAACTGAGGCCCATCAATGGTTTAAAATGATGATGTTCCCTGGGGTTTGGTTTGCTTACTCTTTTGCCTGGGCCGCTGGTGCAGATTTCTCTGAATGGACAACGCATGCGACTTTGCTTGGAACTTTAATGGTCAATAATTGGGCAAAAGTCACTTGGAAACAATTTAATTATGTTAGAAAGCTTGCCCGTATTAATACAAGAGATTTTGAAT
>CAYGUN010000074.1:0-10254 GCA_964353025.1 uncultured Bacteriovoracaceae bacterium | reverse complement strand
GCTCCTTATGCTTTTTTCTTCAATCGTGATTATGTTCTTTACGCCCATCGAGATAGAATTCAAAAGCCTCAAGATACGTTTAATTATACAATTGGAACAAGTTACTGGAAGGTTGTGGAATAAAAGATGATTGAATACTTAATTAGAAGAATCCTTATTATGATTCCAACCTTGTTGGGAATTACAATCATTGTTTTCTTTATTGTTAATCTTGCTCCAGGAGGGCCTATTGAGCAAAAGCTTCAGCAAATTCGATTTGCAGGGGCTTCGGGTGGAGAGTCAGCCGCAGCAGCTTCAACTCAAGTTGTAAGTGAAGAAGTGTTAGAGGCACTAAAAAAGCAGTACGGTTTTGATAAGCCGGTTCATATTCGTTATTGGATATGGCTTAAAAATATTGCGACTCTAGATTTTGGGGACAGCTTCTCCTATGAAGAACCAGTCGTTGATGTGATTATTAGTAAATTTCCTGTTTCGCTGCAGTTTGGAATACTTTCTCTTATTTTGAGTTATCTTATCTCTGTTCCTCTAGGAATTATGAAGGCCCTCAAAAAAGATTCTACGTTTGATGTAGTAACGACAGTATTACTTTTTATTATGTATTCAATCCCTCCCTTTATGCTTGGTATATTACTTCTTGTCTTTTTCTCTGGTGGTAGTTTCTTTGATTGGTTTCCAATTGGAGGATTGTATAGTGATTTCTATGATGAGATGAGCTTTCCTGAGCAAATTATAGATAGAATACATCATTTTGTTCTCCCTCTTATTTGCTATATTATGGGTTCTTTTACAGTGCTTACAAGTTTAATGAAAAATTCTTTATTAGAAGAGATTAAAAAAGATTATATTAGGACTGCAAGGGCCAAGGGGCTCTCTGAGAAAGTTGTTTATCTTAAACATGCTCTTCGAAATGCACTCATTCCGATTGTGACAGGTATTGGTGGTTTTTTATCAGTCTTTTTTGCAGGCTCTCTTTTATTAGAGAGAATTTTTCAATTAGATGGAGTAGGACTACTTGGTTTTAATGCTGTATTAGCAAGAGATTTTAACTTATTAATGGGGCTAATTTTTATTCAAAGTTTTTTAATGCTTATTGGAAATTTAATAAGTGATATGGCCTATGTTGTGGTTGACCCAAGGATTGATTTTAAATGATTGAGTCACTAATAAAAAATGATTTAAATCTAAAACGTTATAGAAGGTTTAAAAGTAATAAACTTTCTACTATATCCGTTTTTCTTATCGTCATTGCATGTTTTTTGAGTTTTACCGCTGAGTTTTGGGCAAATAGTAAGCCCATTGTTTTAAAATATAAAGGCCATTATTTTTTCCCTGTAGTGAAAGATTATTCACCCAGAGATATTGGAATCGAAACAAATCAAGTTGTTATTGATTATAAAAAATTGCATCTAGGCTATGGTGATTGGGCCGTTTTCCCTCTTATTACCTGGGACCCTTATGAGTCAAATAAAGAAATTGAAAGTTATCCCGGAGCTCCAACTTTTAAAAATATAATGGGAACAGATGACCGAGGTCGTGATGTCTTAACTCGGATTCTCTACGGCCTTCGCTATAGTATGATTTACGCTATTTTAGTGTGGATAATTAGCTTTTTTATAGGAACTGTTCTTGGTGGAACCATGGGATACATGGGTGGGAAAATTGATTTTTATGGCCAGCGCTTAACTGAAATTTTAAGTACCGTTCCTTACTTGTTACTTTTAATTATTTTAGTGTCGATTTTTAAACCCTCAATGACTTTACTCGTCGTTTTAACCTGTATGTTTGGTTGGATTTCTATTAGTTACTACGTGAGAGGAGAGTTTCTCAAAAATAGGAGACTTGATTTTGTAGAAGCGGCCAAAGCAATGGGAGGGGGGCATAGAAGAATCTTTTTTAAACATATACTTCCAAACTCCTTAACTCCTATTATAACTTTTACACCCTTTGTTATTGCAGGACATATTACTGGTCTTGCAAGCCTTGATTATTTAGGCTTTGGTCTGGCACCTCCAACACCAAGTTGGGGAGAGCTTTTAAACCAGGCCCAAAAATATTTTACTACAGCTTGGTGGTTGGCCCTCTATCCTTCATTTGCTCTATTTTTAACTCTCACGACCCTCTCTTTAATTGGTGAAGGCGTAAGAGATGCGATTAATCCTAGAGAATAGGCCTTTCTTTTGTTAAACTCTTTTTCATGATTATACCTTCAAATAGAGTGTTAAATTTTAAAGATTCAATCTTTGGTGTGATGAGTAAGATGGCCAATGAGGCTGGAGCTGTAAATCTCTCGCAAGGCTTTCCTGACTTTGATGGCCCAAGTTTTGTTAAAGACTATGCTATAGAGGCCATTAATAAAGGACATAATCAGTATGCTCCTTTTCCTGGAACGATTGAATTAAGATCTTCTGTCGCAAGATATTTAAAGAGATTTTATGATTTAAATTATAGTAAGGATACTGAGATTTCTGTTAGTGCTGGTGCCACAGAGGGAATTTTTTTAGCGGTACTCTCTGTTGTGAATCCAGGGGACGAAGTTATTGTTTTTGAGCCTTTTTATGATTCTTATATTTCATCTATTGAAGTCGCAGGAGGAATACCTCGCGTTGTAACTTTAAAATCTCCTGATTTTACTTTTTCTAAGCAAGATCTGGAAGCACTCTATTCAGATAAAACAAAATGCATCCTTTTTAATAATCCCAATAATCCAACAGGAAGAGTTTTTAATGATAGTGAATTAAAAATTTTAGCAAATTTTGCAGTAGAAAAAGATCTTTGTGTGATATCAGATGAGGTTTATGAATTTCTTACTTTTGATGGTCTTCAACATACTCCTTTGGCCACCTTGCCTGGAATGAAGGATAGAACAATCGGACTCTATTCAGCAGGAAAAACATTTGGCCTCACGGGCTGGAAAATAGGCTGGGTTTGTGCTCCTGAGAAACTAACAATAGGACTTAGAAAACTTCATCAATATATCACGTTTTCTGTTTCTACTCCGATGCAACTTGGTATCGCAAGATCCTTAGATGAGCTTGAATCCTATATCCCTAGTTTTCAAAAATCCTATCAAGAAAAAAGAGATCTTTTCTATACTCAAATAACTCAGCTTGGATTTGATTTAAAAAAACCTGAAGGCACTTACTTCATGATGGTTCCTATTCATCAAAAAACAAAGCTTAATGATGTTGAATTTGCCTCACTACTTATTCAAAAAAATAAAGTAGCGGCCATTCCTCCATCTGCCTTTTATTTAGAATCAGACGAAGGCAGTCATTTTTTAAGGTTTTGTTTTGCCAAAGAGTTATCAACTCTTAATCAGGCCATAAAACAGCTTAAAGTGCTTCCAGTTTAACTTTCAAGTTTTTTATTTTATCTTCTCGTTTTATGGTAACCACCACTTCATCACCCACTTTATATTTCTCGAGGGCATGATAGATATCATCGTATGAATTGACTTCTTTGCTATCAATTCGAAGAATAAGATCTCCCTTGTAAACACGTCCTCTTCTTCCCTGTTTAAGACCTTGCATTCCTGCTTTATCCGCAGGACTACCTGAAACAACTTCTAAAACTGCAACACCTTTTTCTCCAAAAAATCTTCTTTTAACATGCTCATCAAGCAGGTTGACTCCTAGGCTTGGCCTTATAATTTTTCCAAAATCGATAAGTTGAGGAACAATTTGGTTAATGGTGTCAGCCGGCACAGCAAAGCCCAGGCCCGCATTCGTTCCAGTAGGGGAGTAGATCATTGTGTTCATTCCAATAAGCTCACCTGAAGTATTAATAAGAGGGCCACCGGAATTACCTTGGTTAATGGCCGCATCAGTTTGAATCATATTATCAATAGTGACTTGTCCGATGCCTTCAATCTTTCGCCCTAGGGCCGAAATGATTCCTTTGCTCATTGAGTGATCAAGGCCAAATGGGTTTCCGATAGCAATGGCGTACTGGCCAACTTGCAAGTCTTTTGAATTTCCTTTGCTGATGGGGAAAATAGTTTTTGGAACTTTTTCTACTTTTAAGACAGCTATGTCTTTTCGAGGAGCAACCCCTACGACTCTTGCTTTGTATGTCTCTTTGTCATGATAGAAGCTCACTTGAAAATCTTCTCCACCTTCAACGACGTGATAATTAGTTACGATATGACCTTTGTCATCCCAAACAAAGCCTGAGCCTTGTCCAGCTGGAATTTTCTCCATAAGACCAAAGAAGGGATGTCCTACAGTCTGTATATTGGTAACGTTAACAACAGAAGGGGAAGACTTTTTGTAAATTTCGATAAGGGTTTTTTCAGTGTCTAAAAGAGCTGCTTGTAAGTTTAAACAAACAGCAAATAAAAGAAGAAATTTAATCATGATTACCTCTTTGCTAATTCCCTACTCACCCTTTAATATTAGGAAAAATATAAAAAACGGCCAGTAAACATATGTCAGAAATTAAGCAGATAAAGTA
Organism: uncultured Bacteriovoracaceae bacterium; assembly: GCA_964353025.1. Taxonomy (GTDB): domain Bacteria; phylum Bdellovibrionota; class Bacteriovoracia; order Bacteriovoracales; family Bacteriovoracaceae; genus CALFYV01. The sequence continues at coordinate 5,802 of CAYGUN010000074.1, read as the reverse complement.
CTGCAATAGTACTAATAATCAACTAGAAGTAGAAAAAGTCTATGGAGATAGGGCCGTGAGATGGCTTTATGAATCAGGCCTTGGAAAATCTCTTTCTCATCTTATTGCAAAAAAATGGCTGAGTTATCTATATGGAATTTCTCAGGACACAAATTTAAGTGCTAATAAGGTCCCAGGTTTTGTTAAGAATTTTAATATTCAAATGGATGACTATCGGCCCGGCAGCAAGAATCATTTTTTAAAAGAGTACTCATACCTGTCCTTTAATGAGTTTTTCATTAGAGAATTTGAAAAAGGTAAGAGAGAGTTTGTGCAAGAGAGTTCTAAAATGCCCGCCTTTAGTGAAGCCCGTTATTTTGGTTATGAAAAAATTGATTCGCAAACTCTATATCCGGTTAAGGGGCAGTATCTTAAGGCCCAAGATTTAATAGGGGATAAGTTTGGAAATGACTTTATGGATGGGCCTTTCATGATAGCAAGGCTTTGCCCTGTTGATTACCACCGCTATCATTATCCTGATAATGGAAAAACATTAGAGCATTTCTTTATTCACGGTGATTACCACTCTGTTAATCCAATCGCTTTAAAGATAAAAAATGATATCTTAATTAAAAATGAAAGAAGAGTTTCTATTTTAGAAACTCAAAATTTTGGAAAGATTGCCTATATTGAAGTTGGTGCCACTTGTGTTGGGAAAATTATCCAATCTTTTGATGAAACCCAAAGTTTCAAAAGAGGGGATGAAAAAGGTTATTTTCTCTTTGGAGGCTCCACTGTTATTGTCTTGGGCCAAAAAGGTTTTTGGAAGCCTACAGACCTTATGCTCGAAAATACCCGCAATGGTATTGAAACCTATTACCAGCTAGGTAGTGAGATTGCCTTTAAAATTTAAACGTAGCGCAGATAGGGAAGTGGTCAGAGGGATAAACTCCATTTTGATTATCTTTAATCATTTTAATGCTTAAGCATTCGAGCCCCGAAGAATGCAAAATCCAATCAATACGGCTTCCTGATTCTAGTTTTCCTAAAAATTGATGATGAGAAGATTCTTCTTTTTGACCAAGTGCAATCCATGGATCTATGAGTTTAAACTCTGATATTAAAAGTTTATTTACATCACTTCCAGGGTTCGAGTTAAAGTCGCCACACACGATATAATTGTCCCCATCAGTAATTATCTTTTTAAACTCTTGGCAAAAGACTTTGATTTGATCGTAGCGAGTTTTGTCATCAACGTGATCCAAATGCAAGTTAGCAATAATTAATGTCTTGTTTTTAATCTGTGTTTTAACCCAAGTGCATAACCGGGGAAAAGTACTATCGAAAGAGCTGCTTCCAGGAATATGTGGTGTCTTAGATAACCAGATATCGCCACTATCTTCTACTTGCGTTTCTTTATTGATATATAGGCAAGGATACATCCTCTCTTTTATCCATTCTCGATGCTCTTCAACAATTTTATAACAACCTAAAAGTTTTTCTAACTCTTTGAGCTGAAGCCCTCTTCCTTCTTGAGTGGCAATAAGAAAAGGGGAAAAACCTAGTAATAATTGGGATAGAAAATTTTTTCTATTATCCCAGGTGTGATTTCCATCGCTTGGGTTATCAAATCTTATATTACTGGTAATGAGATTAAACATAACAAAATTATATATGTTTAATCTTCTCTCATCAAATTTGTGTGTTAGCGTAATCTAATATGTCGCAATAACGACTTCCTCCCCAGTAAAGGATTTTTTCTTTGTAAGTGGGGTGGTTTGTTGGTTTTTCTAGTAATTTATCAATATAGTTTTGTAGTTGAGAGAATAGAGAGTTAATCATTTTTTCATCCTTTTCATTGAGATAAACCTTTTTTAATGAAAATTCCCCTCTTTTTTCTTTAATAGCAAGGTTGAGAGAATAGTTTATTAATTCTTGTACCTCAGACTTAATGGAAGCTTTATTTTTCATCATATCGATTAATTTTTCCTTAGAAGATAAGGACAGTTGGTAGAGCTCCTCATTCTTAAGTACAAGATCTTTTTGAATTAAAGATTCAAGTGCCATTAGAGCTGATGTACCTTTTATTCCCACATCATCGATAACTTCTTTTAGACTTTTTTTCTTTTTGTTTAAAGATTCAAGAATAATTCTTTCAATAGTTGTTAAGTAAATCATGATATCCCCCAAAGATATTATGCAGATAAAAGTTTTTTCATGCTAAGTTTTCTCATTAACCCAAATTTAAACTCTTCAATTGTCTCTGATGATAAAAAGTGAATCCCTTCTTCTACTAATTTAAAAAAGTCATTATTGGGACTATTTTCTTTTATGGCGATCGCCCTTTGAAAGGCTTCATACTCTGAGAGTTTCATTTCGTTGCCATTAATGATTCGGAAAACTCTTGTGATTTGAATACCTGTTTCATTTGAAATTGATTGTAAGGTGCAGCCTGGATAAAGTTTTTTAAATTGTTCAATAACTTGCTTTTGTAAATTCATCACAAATCTCCTTTGTTAATGATCATTACATAAGCAAGCTTCGTGCCAACTATTGGGAGGGCGTCTCCAAAATACGGTAAAAGGCAGAATTGGAAATTTTAAGTTCTTTAATACACTTAGTTACTTTGCCATTATTCTTTTGATATAATTCGTTAACTATTTGTTTTTCTATTTCAGATATAAACTTTCTTAAACCATTTTTTTGAATAAATTGCTTTTGTGTCTCCGTTAATGCATAGCTTTCACTTTCAAAGTAGGCCATGTTGTTTTGTATATAAAGAGGAAGGTTTGCAGCTTCAATTATTCCGTTTTCCGAATGTTGCATAATCGTAAATATCTTTTTAAGTTCTCTAATATTTCCAGGCCAGGAATAGTCTTCTAGTGCTGTAAACGCTGAATTTTTAATAACAAATTTTCTAGGAGAGCTTTTAAGCCATTTTTTTATAATGTGCTGAATATCACCCTTTCTATGAACAAGTGACTTCATTTCAATATGATGGCCATTAATTCTAAAAAAGAGGTCTTTTCTAAATAGCTCTTTTTGAACCTTGAGAAAGATATCTTCACAAGTTGCACAAACGACGGTGAAGTTGGATCGCACTGATTTTGAACTACCAACTGGATAGAATTCTTTCTCTTCTATGGCCTTAAGGAGCTTCTGCTGCATAGGAACAGACATAGTGGTGACTTCATCTAAGAAGAGGGTCCCGTTGTGCGCAAGTTGAAGTTTTCCCTTTTTATTTTCACTAGCGCCAGTGAATGCGCCTTTTATATGTCCAAATAATTCGGATTCCAGAAGGTTTTCACTCATTTCCGAACAATTTAAATGAATAAAAGGAGATTCTTCTCCATGGGAGAGAGTGTGAATGAATTTTGCTAGAAATGTTTTTCCACAACCAGTAGGTCCACTTAAAAAGACATTGATTTTCTTTAAATTTAACTTAGTGAGCTCCTGTATAGAGCTTATCAGTTCCGTGTCTTGGGTAAAATACTCATTTTCAATAAAATTTTCGAGGAGCTTATTCTTGTCATTCTTTATAAAGCGCTCAACTGATTCCTTTAAAGAATGATGAAAATTATGCTTCGAAAGAAAGTGCTCACAACCTAAGTTATACGCGTCTTCAAATATTTCTTCACAATCTTCACTACTTAGGATGATGACATGAGTATTTTTAAGCTTTGCTTTGGCCAGGACCTTAAAGCCCGCGAGTTCATCAGGAAGATTTAAATCAACTATGGCGAGGTCAAAATGTTGGTTATCTAGGGCCTCAAACGCTTCTTTTTGGTTTTTACAAAGAGTTAATTGTCCATAGTCCTTGAGGATAAGTTGGATTTGAGCTCTGTAGAGCTCGTCATCATCAACAATTAAAATAGATGTGGGGTTCATTTTCATAACGCAGAGAGATTATGCGATCTATATTCTGTAATCAAAAGATATATTCGGAATACGAATTTTTTATATACCAAGCATGAGAGTTGCTGTTGTGAAGTAGATGAGAAGTCCTGTGATATCTACTGCGGTCGTAATTGCTGGACTGGCCGCAACAGCAGGGTCGCCTCCAAGTCTTCTCACAATAAGGGGAAGTCCTGCTCCAATGATGGCGGAGCTCACAACTTGAAAAGCAAGAGCAGTTGCTACGGTTAATCCAATTGTTGTAAGGGCAAATCCTTCAGGAATTGCTGAGCCAAAAGAGAGAAATGAAATTTTGGCAAAAATCATAGTAGCCACACAAACTGAAATTAGGATAGATATTTGCAGTTCTTTAAAAATAATCTTCCACCAATCTTTTAACGTGGCCTCTCCAAGGGAAAGTGCTCGAATAACAAGAGTTGCAGACTGACTACCTGAGTTTCCTCCAGTGGCCGTCATCATAGGCATATAAATGGCCAGTACAATAAATTTTTCCAAAATAGTTTGATATTGATGAATAATAGTTCCAGATAAAATCCCAATGGCAGCAAGGGCCACAATCCAAATGACTCTGCTTTTGAAATGCTTAATAACTGAAGTTGATAAATAATCTTCATCATCGGCCGAAGGTGTGATGGCCATAAACTTTTCCATATCTTCAGTATGCTCTGCTCGAATAGTCTCAATTGCATCATCGTGAGAAACAATCCCAACTAGCTGCTTAAAAGGATTTAAAACAGGAATGGCCACGAGAGAGTATTTTTCAATTTTTTGTGCAACTGATTCTCTATCTTCATTAACTTCGGCATAGACAAAAAACTCCTGCAATACTTCTTCTATTTTTTGTTTGGGTTGAGACATAATAAGATCTTTAAGTGTTACAAGCCCTAGCATTCGCTGCAAGTGATCAACTACATAAATATAGTAAATCATTTTTTTTGATGGGTTATCTTCTCTGATTTTTTCAATACTTTCTTCTATCGTCATATCAATATAGATAGTGGCAAAATCTGTATTCATGATTCCGCCAGCTGTTTCTTCTGGGTAAGAACTTAAGGAAATAACATCTTCTCGAATTCTTTTAGACAAAAAAGGTAGTAATTCAATTTGTTCTTGCTGACTTAGATCTTGATAAAAATCAGCACGAACGTCGGACGCCATATAAGAAAATAAATCTGCAAAATTAACTCTATCCAGGTGGTAAAAAATTTTAATTTGAACTTCTTGCTCTAATTGTCCAAAAATATATCCTCTTTCTTCCCGAGGGAAAAGGTCAAGTACTTTAAGTATTGATTCCTCGTTTTCTTCATCTAAGAAGTCACAAACTTCAACTGTGGGCATTTCTTGAAGGATCTCAAAAAGCTCTCCTAAGTTACCCTGAGTAAGGAGTTCTTTTAAAGTCATAGTCTTTTTATCTGCATCTATTTCAAGCTGCTCCATAGGACCTTCATAAAACAATGGTTTACAACTCTTATCGTCAGTAAAACTCAAAAGGTTATTTTTAAATGAAAGCTAAAGTTATTTCACAGTAAAGCTGTTTACTCAAGTTTATAAACATAAGATTTTCTTCAATTTTCTTCTCTAAATCCCGATTAAGTAAGTGGAAATGAATAAGTGCTTTTTAGATTGAGAGAATAAATGAGTGATAAGCAAGTAAACATTTTATTTTTTAATTTTGGTGAAGGAACTGGTTTCACTGAAAACATTATTCGTCTTTACTCAAGTGTCCCGGGTTTCAAGCATGCGTATGTTGATTACCAAGAAGATGCAGTTGATGTTCTACGAGAATGGGACAATGCGATTATCTTAGCCAAAACCACAGATAAAGATTCACTTACAGAGTTAGTGAATTTACTCAAAGTCGGAAAAAAAGGGATTAAAGATAACTATTTCAAAGTAGGAGTCTTTAAC
>CAYGUN010000073.1:0-10287 GCA_964353025.1 uncultured Bacteriovoracaceae bacterium | reverse complement strand
CCCCATCAAAGCCTTTTTTGTAAGCATTTGAGAACCGACCGATAAAAATCGGGCTACTTACATTTAAAGTTTTCAAAAAAGATCCCAGTTCAACATGAAAATCTTCAGCATTCTGCCCTAATTCATTCATATCACCCAAAACCACGCAGCATTGCTGTGAGTTAATTTCTAGCTTTGTGCAATAATTAAAAAAACCTTCAAGTGAAGATTTCATAGAAGATGGATTTGCATTATAAGCATCAAGAAAAACTCTTTTACCTTTATAGTCTATCCACTCCGAACGATTTCCTGAAGGTGTAAAGCTTTTCGCTGCTTCAATTAACTCTTCTACTTTATCGGGGTAAATGGAATTTACGATAATAAAACTTGCTACTAAATTTTGAAAATTATGTCGCCCTGTTATTTTTTCGTTTCTTAAAATAATTTCTTTACCATCAAGATTTAATAAAACCCCATTTTCCAAAAACTCAAACTTATAATCGCAGTCAGCCTGCCTACCGTAAGTAAAAGTATTTTTAGTTTTATCAAGTTGTGATAAAAATTTATCATCTTGGTTGATCAGAAAAAAAGGATCGGGTTGATTTTTCACTACTTCAAAAAGATAACTCTCTTCCTCAAAAACAGATTTTTCATCATTAAAAAACTCAAGATGAGTACTGCCAATATTCGTTGTAATGCCTATTTTAGGTTTAGCAATATCACAAATGACTTTCATTTCTCCAGGGTGATTACTACCAAGTTCAACCACCATAACCTTTGTTTCTGGTAATTGGCTCAAAAGAGTTAAGGGAACTCCAATATGGTTATTATTGTTCTTTAATGTTTTTATAACCTTCCCAGGAATTATTGACTCAAGCAAATGTGATATCATCTCTTTGTGAGTTGTTTTACCATTTGAACCTGAAATTCCGATTATTTTTCCTTTTTCATTTTGAAAATATTTAGATTGAACTTGAGAGAGCTCTTGTAAAAAGATGATTGAATCTTCCACCTCTATCCAAGTTATACCGATAAAATTCTTTTTTAAATCTTTAATAATTTGCTTATTTTCAACACTCGAAGAATAAACGATATGCTTACAACCTTTTTGAATAACTTGCTCCAAAAATCTTACTGCATTAAAATTCTCTCCCGTAATAGCAACAAAAAGTCCCGTTTTGAAAAGTCTACTATCCGTAGATACATCTAACCACTTTTCTAATAAATCACCATCTACTAGCTCCACACAAGATAAATCCTTAATCAATTCGGCCCTAATCATTTTCTTCCTTAATAAATCTATTAATGACATCAAAATCGGAGTATTTAACTTTTTTTCCGTTTATATCAATATAATTTTCATGCCCTTTTCCAGCAACTAATATAATGTCATTTTCTATTGAATCACACAGGGATTTTCTCAAGCTTTGCTCTCTATCCACATTTGTTTCATATTTAATTGTCATTGCTTTGCTAATATCCGAGATTATATCTGCAGGATTTTCAAATCGAGGATTGTCACTGGTAATATAAGCATAATCACTAAATCCAGAGACGGCACTGGCCATCAGGGGCCTTTTTGTTTTATCTCGGTTTCCTCCACATCCAAATACTGTGATAATTCTTGATTTTAAATATGTTTTCTTAAGGCTTTTTCCAATATTTTCAAGCGCATCTGGTGTATGGGCAAAATCAATAATAATTCTCCTAGTTTTCCACTCAATAATATTAAAACGACCGGGCGTGGAGCGAATTTCTTTAAAATCGACAGTAAGGTCCTTTTTCACAATATGCAAAAGTATATGATATGCGCACATAAAGTTGTTTCTATTAAATTGGTTTTCTAAAAAAATAGGGCATTCCTTTGATTTTAAGATGTCTTGGAATTTTCTTGCTTGTTTTAGATTTTTATAATTTATATTTTTTAATAAGTATTCTTGATCATTGGGAATAATTAAAGACCCATTTTCCTTTAGATGAGTAATTATCTTTAACTTAGCACTAAAATAAGAGTCTAATGATTTATGATAGTCTAAGTGATCTTGAGAAAAACTTGTCCAAGCACATACATCAAATAAAATATTATAAACCCTTTCTTGAACTAATGAGTGGGAACTCACTTCAAATACAATCAAATCATATTCATTTTTATATTGATGAATAAATTTTCTATTCCAGATATAAGGTGGAGTAGTAAGGCCTGTTTCAAACTTTAATCCATCAATATCTTGAACACCTAATGTTCCAATCGTTAAAACCTTTAATTCATTTTGATGACCTAGTTGAAGAACTAAATCAGCAGTTGTTGTCTTTCCATTAGTTCCTGTAATTCCGGCTAAAAAACACTCGTTTTCAAAAGGATAAATTTTATCACAAAGAATTTTTTGACATATTAGCCAGTTTTCCTTTTTTACAACAATAACATTTGATTGAGCCTGAGTTTCAGTTAGATCTAAATCTGTAATAAGAATTCCATATTGTGTCGACTTCAACCTTTCTAAAAAAGCTTGCTTACCCTCTAATGTATCTGATAGCGCATAAAAAAGTATTGTATTTGAATTTGATTCTTCACATTTCCAGGTAATTTCATCTAATGTGTTGAGAAAGTTAATATTCTTAAATAGAATCGATTCATTTAATAAATCTAATATATCAGAACTAGTCATATTCTGGAGCTGAGAAATAAAGTTTTATCTTACTGGACGTTTTCTTGCTACCAGGCATTGGGATTTGTTTTTTAACAAGACCATATCCATTTATTTCAATTTCAATATTATTTTCTTCTGCCATCACTTTAACCGATTTCTTATCAAGTCCAATAAAGTTGGGAATACTCCCAATTTCATGTTTTTGAACAGATGAATGCCTCACCTTAACACTATCAATTGTTCTTTCAAATCTTTTCTCATCCTTATCTGAAATCTGATGGAATTCTTTATTTTTATAAAGAATATACTCCGTTATATTTTTAAAAACAGGTGCTGCGATTTGATTGCCATAGTACTTACCTTGAGGCTCATCAATATAAACATAAACGACAAACTTTTTCCTTACGTTCACTGGAAATCCAATAAAGCCAGGAACATACCCTTTATACCCCCCTGTTTCAGAGACTCTTTGCGCTGTACTTGTCTTACCCGCAATTGAAAAATGAGGTATCTGAGCATTACTTCCGGTCCCATCATAAACAGCTCTTATTAACATTTTTTTTAATTTTTGTGCCGTACCTTTAGAAAAAACTCTCTTCGGCTCAATTGCTGATTTAACTTTTAAAAGAGTGGGTTTATTATAAACACCATCATTGGCTATGGCCGCATAAGCAGCGAGGATTTGCACTCCCGTTGTTGCTATTCCCTGACCAAAACTAATATTGCTTAATGAGAGGGCGGTAACTGTATCATTTTGGGTAAATATTCCCCTTGATTCACCAGGAAGTTCAATTTTAGTTTTACTACCTATATTAAGCTCACTAAGAGTTTCTTTTAGCTTAGTGAAACCTAAATCAAATGCTATTTTGGTTGTTCCCACATTGGAAGATTTGGCCAAAATTTCTTCAACCGATAACCAATCAAATCCCTTGCCACCTTCCGCTTCATTTATAATATGGTCATTAACTAATAATTGTCCTTTTTCACAATAATAATTTGTCTCGGGCTTCACTATTTTATTTTCAAGGGCCGATATAATAGTTATTGCCTTAAAAACAGAACCTGGTTCGAATGGATCGGTGACAAAAGATAATTTTCTGTTAGCTGTTTTTGATTCACTAATATTATTCAAATCGTAGCTGGGGTAATTGGCCATTGCCCATACTTCTCCAGTGGCAGCATCGAGTACAGCTGCTCCTCCCATTTTTGCATTTGAGTTAACGACACCTTCTTTTAAATATTTCTCTAAGGCAGCTTGAATATCTTTATCTACCGATAAAGATAAATCCTGAGGATCGTTTTCGACTTCTTTAGACTCAAACTTAATTGGCCGACCCTTGGCGTCTTTATAGTACTTAATAATTTGAGCATCACCCTTAAGAAGTTTATTAAAGGAATACTCCAGCCCCGATAATCCGATATTATCAACTCCAACAAAGCCAAGTAGTTGAGAAGCTAGTTCATTGTTTGGATAAAAACGGCTTGATAACTCCTCGAGATATATTCCTTCTAGTTCTTCAATTTCTTGAATTTGCTTATCTTCAAGTTTAACTTTTCTTATTATCCAAGTGTATTTATCTCTTTGACGTATTGTCGTATAAAGTTTTTTTGTATCGATCTCCGGAAGAATCTTTTTCAACTTTAGTAGAGTTGCATTCAGATCAGAGATATTTTTGGGAATAGTAAAAATTCCATATTTTCTCACATTAATAGCAAGCGGGTTTCCGTTTCTATCAAGGATATGCCCGCGTTTAGGATATCTTTTAACTTTTCTTATAAATTGAGATTCAGAGTACGCAATTAAGTTGTCACGATTTACAACTTGAACATAAAACGCTTTTGCAATTACCATCGCAAATAATGCACAAAAAAACGTAAATGTGATTACTATTTTTAATTTCATCAGGGGATAATTATTATATGTTTATGATCGGGTTCTTTTAGTTTATATTTTGTTGCAATCTTTCTTAAATTTCTTATTGAAAGTAACTCTGCTTTTTTAGCTTTCATCTCTTTTATTTTATTTCTGGTTAGACTAAGCTTTTGAGAAATTTCTGTGTACTCATAATCTTGTTCTATTCGTTTCATTCGAACTAAAACAAAACATAGCCCAAGTAAACTAAATGCCACGGATATTTTAAATGCTCTTGATTGAATAATCTTTTTAACGGCCACAAGCTTACTGCTTTTTACTGTAGTTCTTCTTCTTGCCACCAAACCCTCCATGGTTTTTTTCAATGACTCTTAACTTTGCACTTCGTGACCTTTTATTTTCAATGATTTCCTTATCAGTTGGTATTAAAGGTCTTTTAGTTAATATTTTAACTATTTCTTTATCATTTTGGTAGATTTTTTTAAACTCATGCTTAACGATCCTATCTTCCAGGGAATGAAAACTTATAACTGCTAGTCGTCCTTTATCGTTTAGCAGACCAAAGAGTTTTTGTAGGGTTTTTTCTAAAACATCTAATTCTCTGTTTACTGCGATTCTAAGTGCTTGGAAAACTTTTGTTGCTGGATGGGTTTTTGAAAATCTTAATTTCTTAGGGTAACTATGAAAAATAATATCTTCCAATTGTTTAGTAGTAACAATTTCTTCTCTACTTCTTGTCTCGATAATATTTTTAGCAATTGTTTTGCTAAATTTTTCTTCTCCATATTTTTGAAATATTTCAACTAGATCTTCTTCACTATAGCTATTCACTAATTCTTTAGCCGTTAGTCCATCAGATAAGGTATCCATCCTCATATCTAACTGGGCCTCATACTTAAATGAAAAACCACGCTCTCCTGAATCAAAGTGATGAGATGAAACTCCTAAATCTAAAATGATCCCATCAAATTTTAAGTCTTCCTTTATTGCAAAGGCCGGGAAGTCTTCGAAATTCATTTTTTCTATATGAATATTTTCCTCAAAGCCTTTTTGAAGAATTAATTCTTTAGCATTATTAAAAGCTTGAGGATCTTGATCAACACAATAAACCTTAGAACCCTTCTTTGAATTTGCAAGAGCAAAAGTATGCCCTCCGGCCCCGAAAGTCATATCTGCATAAATAGGATTTTCTTTTTGATATTCAGTGAGAAATTGGATCACTTCCTGGTTTAATACAGAATAGTGATCCTTATATTCATCCATCTTAGGCCAAGTTTGAAACTAAACTTATTCTCTTACCTAACGATTTAGATTGTCTTGCAATAAAATTAGAAGATTCATCTCTTTCAGCTTCTTCTTTGCATGAAATGCATAACTCTGCTGTTGGACGTGCTACAAGCCTCTCAAAAGGAATATTGGCGCCACAATCAAGACACTCGCCATAATCTCCAGTAGCTATACGGGCCAAAGCTTGATCAAGTTTTTTGGCATAAAATACTTCTCTATTTCTAAATCTTAATCTTTGAGCACTACTGACGTCAGCATTGGCCTTGTCAATTTCATCACTGACTTGCTCATCTGAATAATTAAAATCATCTTTTTTCATTGTATTAAAAATTAAACTGTTTTTCTCATCAACTAGTTTCGTTTTTAATTTTTCAAGTTGTCTTTTACCTAAGCCTAATTTTGCCATTTTTTCTCTCCAACTCTCTAATTAAGTCCGCCCTTAATATTCATAAGGACTAATTTACTTATCATTTTTAGTGTTTCAAATACTCCATCACCATTTACTGCAGAAGCTTCAAACTCAGGGAAATTAAGCTTATTAAGCTTTTTACTCAGCTCTTGTGTGGGTGTAATATTTGGTAAATCTCTCTTATTCCACTGCATAACAAGAGGTAAATTTTCTATATCGTAACCCTGCTCGACCAAGTTTGATTTTAAACTTTCAAAGCTTTCAAGGTTTGCTTCAAGTTTTTCTACTTGAGAATCAGCAACAAAAACAATCCCATCAACTCCACGAAGAATAAGTTTTCGACTTGATTCGTAAAAAACCTGACCCGGCACTGTATATAAATGAAACCTGGTTTTAAACCCTCTTATCTCTCCCAAATCAAGAGGGAGAAAATCAAAGAATAAAGTCCTCTCATTTTCCGTATTAAGAGTAACCATCCTCCCTTTATTGTCAGAGGAAGTTTTTTGATAGACGTGCTGAATATTGGTAGTTTTCCCACCAAGACCCGGACCGTAATATACAATCTTACAGTTAATTTCTTTTGTATGATAATTAACAAATGACATTAATTACTCTCTCGCAAATAAAAAAAGTTTATCCATTTCATCATCTGAAATATTTGAAAACAAAAAGTTTTCTCTTTTTTCGCTAATGCTTTTTTTTTGCTGACCCTTTTTAATGATAAATTCACTTAAAAGCAAGGCCGTGCGTTTAATTTTTAACTTAAGCTGCCCCGGATTTACCTGGCCCGCGTAAGTTACACCCAAAAAATATTCCTCGTTGTGCAACAAAATAGGGCATATGTAAAGGCCTTTAGACGTTGTATCAAAGCTAAGTCTAAAAACATCTCCACCCTGATCTACGGGAATGAAATCAGTAATAGCTTTTGCAGCTTGCCACAATCCACTTATTAACGCGCCTGTTGCTTGCTCATTGCCATCCCTATTGTTTGTATAAAGCAATACACCATCAGATCTTGTCATGAAAAGATTGTTTTCATCCAGCTGTGTTCCAGCAGAAAAAAACTCATTAATAAACTGGGGTAGTGCCTTCATTAAAAAGACTTCCTGTTTTCTAGTGCTTTCATAATAGTAAGAGAGTCTAGATATTCTAAACTTCCGCCCATTGGAATTCCAAAACCAATTCTTTCCACATTAATTTTTGAAGAAATTTTTTGACGCAAATATGCACAAGTTGCATCTCCTTCAACAGAAGGGTTTATAGCAAGAATAACATTTTCAATTCCCCTTGCTTCCAGCCCACTAACAAGTTTAGGAATATTAAGCTCATCTGGACCTATACCCATTAATGGGTTCAAAACGCCGCCAAGGATGTGATAGAGGCCATCAAATTGATTACTCTTATCTATGGCCAAGAAATCTGAAATATTCTCAACAACACATAAAACCTTAGATGATTTTCTTTTTTCGTCACTGCAATAGCTGCAAATATTCTCTGATGAAAAAAGGCCACATTGATGACAGTTTTTTAAAGTATTTAATGAAGAAAGAGCTTGAGAGAACATTATTCGCTCTTCTTCAGTCCAATTTGTAATCTGAAGAGTTTGGCGAAGCGCTGTTTTCTCTCCCACGCCAGAAAGCTTAGAAAAGAAAAACTGAACAGATTTAAGCTGGTCTGGTAATTCCACTAAAATAGCCCAGGTATATTAAGGCCACCTGTAACCTTGCTCATTGCATTTGAAACCATATCTTGTGACTCTTTCATTGCTTGGTTAATTGCCGTCTTAACCAGCTCTTCCAGCATTTCAATATCATCAGGATCAACACATTCTTTATTTATTGAAATTTCTAATAACTCTTGTTTTCCATTAACTTTAACCTTAACCATTCCACCACCAGAGCTCGCCTCAACTTCTCTCGTTGCTAACTCATTTTGAAGCGTGGCCAGTTTTGTTTGCATCTGCTGTGCTTGTTTCATTAAGTTTTTCACAATAACCTCATTTATTTAGAATCACTTTATCTACTTTTGTATTAAATTCTGCCTCAAGTTTCTTGATATTCAAATTAGAAAGTAAGCTTTCTTTATTAGCATCTTCCTGTTCTTGAATTTTTTTCTCAGCTTTTTCAACTTGCGAGACAAAGTTTTTATCTTCTTTCTCTTCTATGGAAATAAGCTTGAGATTGACTCTGACATTTTCTTCTTCTATTTCAAAAAAGTTAGCAATTAAGCCACTTAGCTTTGTAAAACTTTCTTTTTCTTGAAAAAAATCATAAAAAACTTTGTTGTCCTCTGCAAAGCCATACGATACATAAAAACTATTTTCAGAAATAATGGGTTTTTCAACAATATTCCCTCGCTCAAGGTTTGCATGAACACCTGCTACATTCTCTTGCAGGTGAGTTAAAAACCCTTCCCATGTCTTAGGTTTTTGAACTACTTTTTTTTTTGAACCACCTCTATCTATCATTAGATCCGTGGATTTTAAGATAGTTTTTCTTAGGGTGTATTTTTTTAATACAACTTCAACGACTTTGATTGGATTCAACGATCTCAACGCCCAATCAAAATCTCGGTTTAGACCTTCATAAATCCAAAAAAGTTCAGAGATACTAATATTTGTTAACAAAGCTTCCCTTACGAGTTTTTTTTCATATATTTTAGCTGGTTCATCAATATTTTGAATAATATAAAAAAAATGATCAAGTATTTGAGCCGCCACATTTTTCACTTCAACATTTTCTTCAATAATTTGTGAGTAAATCTTGGAACAGCTTCCTAAATGACCTTCAAGAATCGCCGTCACTAATTCCTTGATTGCTGAAAGCCTTGCAACACCTAAAGATTGAATTAAAGTTTCTTCTGAAATATTTTTTCCATCGCTTAGTGCCAAAACTTGATCCATTAAAGAGAGCGAATCCCTTAACGACCCATCACCTTTTTGAGCAATAACATCCACGATTTCATCATTTTCAAAAGTAATCCCCTCAGCTTGAGCTATTTTTTTTAAGTGACCTGAAACATCATGAGGAAGAACATTTTTAAAATCAAACCTCTGACAACGAGAAAGAATTGTTTGAGGGATTTTTTCTGGTTCCGTTGTAGCAAATAAAAAGACAACATGAACTGGTGGCTCTTCAAGAGTTTTTAATAATGCATTAAATGCACTAATTGAGAGCATATGAACTTCATCAATAACATAGATTTTGTAATCACCTTTGGTTGGAAGGTATTGAACGTTATCAATAAGCTGCCGGATATTTTCAACCGAGTTATTTGATGCTCCATCAATTTCAAGAAAGTCCATTGTTGAACCATCTTTAAAAGAGTTACAAGCTTCACAAACATCGCAAGGGTTCCCATCACTTTTTGGATTCTGACACAAAAGGGCCTTCGCAAAAAGTCTAGCAACGCTTGTTTTTCCTACTCCTCTGGTTCCCGTAAATAAATAGGCATGACCCACTCTTTGAGAAACAAGAGCGTTTTGAAGTGTGCGGACTATGGCCTCTTGACCGATGACTTGCTGAAATTGCTGCGGTCGCCATTTTCTGGCCAATACCTGATAGCTCATAAGTCCTCAAAATATTTAAAATTTTGCATTGGCGTTGTTATAAGAAGGGGGGGCTTTAATGTCAATTCGCGAGAAGCCTAGAACACCCAAATGAAAGGGATTAAGAGAAAATAGTGGCGGTCTAAACAAAGCACAAAAGATAAATTAACTACCGTTGCTTCCTTCCGGACCTGGCGGGGTTCATAACCACCTAGTTGCCAAGCTCAGACCACCGTACGAATACTAATGGTTACTTATACTTATGTCAAAGCTTCTGGCACCTTTCTTGCTACATTAATAGCTATATTGAATAAAAAACTATGATTTCAATGAATTATAAATCTTGAACCGTTTAATGATTTGAAAGGAGTACTTTATGAGAATGATTATTTTATTACTTACACTAAGCGCTAACCAAATTCTGCTTCAAACAGAAAACAGATAATTAATTAAAGCATTATAAGATCTGTAATAAAGTCTTGTTTTAACACTTTAGTTAATCGAAGATCGCCAGTAACAATATTACTATCAATGATAGCGCCAA